>NZ_VCQL01000019.1:0-107501 GCF_005937175.1 Halomonas sp. ATBC28
TCCTCGCAATGACGTAGGTGATATTATTGAAATCCTTCACCTGTCATTGCGAACGTAGTGAAGCAATCTCGGGGTTACCTGCCACCGCAGATCGAGATTGCCTCGTCGCTGCGCTCCTCGCAATGACATATGAGTAGGCTCCTCACAATGATCAACTGGGTGTCATTGCGAGCGATGTGAAACACATCTCAGAATATGCTGCCTCGGCAAGCGAAATTGCCGCGGCAGCATTTACTTTAAATTTTGCTAAGGTATTGGTGCCTTAGGCCGATAGGGAACAACGTTGCTTACTTACATCGGCTAGGAAAAAAATGACACGCTTAACGACGACGCAAAAACTCTGGGGAACGCTGGGTATTATCTGGGTTGCCATGCTACTGCTGGTAGGCTGGTTGGCCTGGGAGAATCGCCAGACGATTGAGAGTGAACGCCGAGACAGTATTCAATACGTGGTGGAAAGCGTACAGAGCCAAATTGAAGCGCTACAAGAGCGGGTAGTTGCTGGAGAGCTCAGCCTTGAAGAAGCCCAACAGCGTGCCATCGACAATATGTCTAGCGTCAGTTTTGGCGGTGGAGAATATATCTTCTCCTTCGATGATGACCTAAAGATCGTTTCCCACCCCAAGCGCCCCCGCGGTGAAGACATGAGCGCTTACCAGGATGCCAGCGGCATGGATCTTTACGCTGCTTTTCGAGAAGCAGCTCAAGCTGGCGGTGGGCACGTTGACTACTACTCCCGTCGTATTACTGGTGATGAGCAGGTACCGAAAATCAGTTACGTGGCCTATCTTCCCGAATGGCAGTGGTCGCTGGCCACGGGTGTTTATGTAGATGATATAAACGAAGCTTTTATTACACGTTTAATTTACTCGGTAATGGTACTGCTGATTATAGGCCTTCCTGTAACGCTGCTAATGGGCTGGGTCATTCGTGATGTTGCTCGCAGGCTGGGGGGCGACCCACGCTATGCAGCTAGCGTAGTACGCCATATTGCTGATGGAGATTTGACCCAAACCACTCAGCTTTCGCCGAAGGATCAGCAGAGCTTACTATTTGATATCAACCGGATGCGTGAAACCCTGGCCAATACCATTGGCGATATTCACCACGGCGCAAACCAGGTTAACAGTGGCGTAGAGCAGATTGTGGGTGTTAATGAAGAGCTTTCCACACGCACCGAAGAGCAGGCAGCGTCGTTGGCCGAAACGGCTTCCAGCATGGAGCAGCTTACCGCCACGGTTAAACAAAATGCCGAACATGCGGATCACGCACGAACACTTGCCACGCGCACCGCTGACAGCGCTCAACGCGGCAGTGACTCAATGTCCACGGTGATCTCCACCATGGCGACGATTAACGAAAGCGCCACTCAAATGAGCAGCATCGTTAACACCATTGACGGCATCGCCTTCCAAACCAACATTTTGGCACTTAATGCCTCGGTGGAAGCCGCCCGAGCCGGCGAGCAGGGGCGCGGTTTTGCCGTTGTCGCCAATGAAGTTCGCCAACTAGCCAGCCGTTCGGCTGCTGCCGCCCAAGAGATCAAAACGCTGATCGAAGCGTCGGATAGCAAAGTGGTGGAAGGCAGCCGTCAAGTGCATGACACCGGCGATGAGATCAATGGCATGGTCGATGACATTAAACAGCTCAGTACACTGGTTCAGGAAATCTCTGCAGCCACCATTGAGCAGAGCAGCGGCATTGAGCAGGTCAATCAGGCGGTAACGCAGATGGATCAAATGACCCAGCAAAATGCCGGCCTGGTGCAAGAGAGTAACCACGCCACCCAAACGCTCGCACAGCTCAGTGCTCAGCTGCGTCAACTGGTTGCCCACTTCCGCATTAACCAGAGCACGGGACATGCACAAGCAAATTTACCCGCCTCGTCATCGGCTCCGCGTGCAGCCCTCCAGCACAGCGATTTTTGATGTCTTGTCATTGCGAGCGCAGTGAAGCAATCTCGGGGTTACCTGCCATCGCAGATCGAGATTGCCGCGTCGCTGCGCTCCTCGCAATGACATATGAGTAGGCTCCTTGCAATGACAAATGGGTGTCATCGCGAGCGAAGCGTGGCGATCGCGGTGTTGTCATTGGGAACGCAGTGAAGCAATCTCGAGGTTACCTGCCATCGCAGATCGAGATTGCCGCGTCGCTGCGCTCCTCGCAATGACATATGAGTAGGCTCCTTGCAATGACAAATGGGTGTCATCGCGAGCGAAGCGTGGCGATCTCGGTGTTGTCATTGGGAACGCAGTGAAGCAATCTCGGGGTTACCTGCCATCGCAGATCGAGATTGCCGCATCGCTGCGCTCCTCGCAATGACATATGAGTAGGCTCCTTGCAATGACAAATGGGTGTCATCGCGAGCGAAGCGTGGCGATCGCGGTGTTGTCATTGGGAACGCAGTGAAGCAATCTCGAGGTTACCTGCCATCGCAGATCGAGATTGCCGCGTCGCTGCGCTCCTCGCAATGACATATGAGTAGGCTCCTTGCAATGACATATGAATAGGCGCTAAACCTTACCTTGGTTATCCAGCTCTACCGCTTCGTGCATACGCGTGAGCAGATCTGGCACCGCGGCCTGAACACGGTTCCAGCTGGGGATAAAGGGTCGCTCACGTGGGTTATCCATAAAAAGATTGCCCGCTTCGAGCAGGTTACTGGCAAACAGCTCCACGGCCTGCTCTTCGCTGTGGCGATCAAGGCTTAGGCCGTTCATCGTCGCATCGTGGTCATAGGCTTCGATTAAATCCAGCGCAAAGCGGTAGTAGGTGGCTTTAAGCGTGCGGAAGTCTTCGCTGCTAAAGGTAACCCCCTGGGTGGCTAGTTTGCGATAGAGCGCTTTTGAAATATCAAGACTCATGCGATTTAAGCCGCTATCAGGATCATCTTCGCTAACCGGCTGATGCTTGTGGTCATAGGCATCGGCAATATCTACCTGGCAGAGCTGGCGCAAGGAGTAGTTGCGCTGTAACTCCGACAAAACGCCAATCTCCAGGCCCCAGTCTGCAGGCATACGAATCCCCTCAAGCACTTCGCTGCGCATCGCAAACTCACCTGACAGTGGGTAGCGAAAGCTATCCAGGTAATCAAGGTAGGGCATCGGCCCACAGACAGTTTTAAGCGCCCGCAGCAGCGGTGTGACTAACAGCCGTGAGACGCGCCCATTCAGTTTGCCCTCGGCAATACGGGGGTAATAACCTTTGCAGAAGCTGTAATTGAAATTGGGGTGCGCCACCGGATACATCAAGCGCGCAAGCAGCCCACGCTCATAGGTCAAAATATCGCAGTCGTGAAGCCCTACCACCGTCGAGCGCCCTGACGACAGCATATAGCCTGCGCAATACCATACATTGCGCCCTTTCCCAGGCTCTAAAGCGCCTAAACCGTGCTCTTCCAGCTCCGCATCCAGGGCGCGCAGCCGTGGGCCATCGTTCCATAAGATGCGCGTGTGTTGCGGCAGGCGTGAGAAAAACTCCCGAGCATATAAAAATTGCTCGCGATCGGCTCTATCCAGGCCAATGACAATCTCGTTGAGATAAGGGACTTTAACCAGCTCATCGACGATCGCCGACAGCGCTGGCCCTTCCAGCTCCGAAAACAGCGACGGTAGAATCAGCCCCATTGGACGTCGTCGAGCAAACTGGCACAGCTCTTGTTCAAGCGCCTCCACCGAGCGCCGGGTAAGGTTGTGAAAGTCGGTAATAATTCCGTTTTGATGAAAGTCACTCATTCACTTACCTCCCTGGATTCATAGAACTGGACTCAAATAACTGGACTCAAATAACTGTACTCAAAGGACAGCGGCATCGCCCTTTTCCGCCGTCGCTAAACGGCGGTCATCTCGCCCCCACCAGTAGGCCACTCCCTCAGACCAGCCGGTTGGCCCTGTGGCATCCGTGCGATAGAGCGAAGCGTTGCGGGGTTCTACGGCTAAGTCGTGACAACCTCGTATCACGACCGCTTGATCCACTGCTTCGAGCATAGTGATATCGTTTGGCCCATCTCCCAAACCCAATGAAAGAGGCATTCGCCCTCTTAATGCCGTGAAGCGTTTAACCAGCCACTCGACGGCATTGCCCTTATCGGCGGAGCGCCCCATTACATGCCAAAAGCGCCCACCTTGAGTAAGCTGTAAGCCATCCCCCTCTAAAGCGGCGCGAAACGTCTCAAGGGCCACGGCCGAGTCTTCCCACAACAACGGTTCGCTACCTTCCCGCTGCCGAGCATCCCGGGCGCGAACTGCGTCGAGCCCGGTAAGCTCCATCACCTCAGCTACGCTCATCTCTCCCATGCGGGTAAAGCGAATATCCAAGCGTTCACGCCACACCTTTAATCGGGCACGTATAAAGCCAATATCCACACCAGGATGTTTGATAACGACACCATCACGGCCACTGCCTGGACGGTCTAAGCGTGCATGACACCAGCCAGGGGGGAGACCAATAACCGCACCATTTTCAGCAATAAATGGGGTTGCCGTGAGGCCCAGCGCTTCGCGCAGCGGTATCAGTTCGGCACGGGTTTTACTGGTCACCGGAACCACCGGCACCCCCATTTGCTTTAAGCGGGCAAGCCAGGGAGCAGCAGGGCTGAAGTCATAACTGTGATGGTCGAGCAGTGAGCCATCTAAATCGGTCAAGACAAGCCGCGGCTGCAGAGCCGGATCAACCGAAGGGGTTGACGCTGAAAGACGAGCGGGTTCAGGCATAGCACTACCTCTCTTCGGCCTTAACGCTTCGTTAAGACGTCATGTCTAGAACGCCTAAATAGCTATGGCCAGCTATTAACTACTATGACCAGCTATTAATTGCTACGTAAAGCATAGCAATTAATAAGCCAAAACAGAGAAGTGTCTATTCAACAGAGGGTTACGTGGCATTTGACGGGATAAATAAATCAGAGTACTTGCAAGCACCAAAAAGAGGCAGTTAAAACGCACCACAAAAGTGCATGAAGCAGATCGGTGCGCTTTGTACAGCCCCTTTCAGAATAAGCATTAGCGATAACTAAGATGATAAAAAGTAAAAAAAGCTTTACCGCACTTGGCAACGCTTAATAAATAGCTATACTGATATTGTACCCACTGGCAATCCTGTACACCCCCTCACCTGATGCCAGTGGACTGCAGTGAGCCAAGCCCTTTAATGCCCGCCTCCCCCGGCGGGCTTTTTTCTATGTCATTGCCCCTCTTATGTCATCGCGAGCGAAGCGTGGCGATCATGTTGCCGTCATTGCAAACATAGAGAAGCAATCTCGGGGTTAGCTATCACTGACAAATCAGATTGCCGCGTCGCTGCGCTTCTCGCAATGACATTTTCCTTATAGCTGAGCAGCTATTTACTCCTCTATTAACTGCCCCTTACTCCACATGAATCACCACCTCAACCCGCCGATTACGTGCACGCCCTTCCGCGGTGGCGTTGCTCTCTAGCGGTTTTGTTGCTGCCAAGCCGACTGCGCGAAGGCGTTCAGCATCCACGCCCGCCGCTTCCAGCGCTTCCACAATGGCAATGGCACGAGCACTCGACAGCGCCCAGTTAGATGAGAACTCCTCGGTGCTAATGGTCTGGCTGTCCGAATGGCCCTCCACCCACACTTCGCCATCGTAGCGCTGAATAGTCTCGAGCAAACTGCTCACTAGTGACGACCCATCGTTGGTTAGCTCAGCCGTGGCAGAGGGAAACAGCAGTTGATCCTGTACACGCAGGCTAATCCCCTCAGCCACCCGCGATACTTCAACACCCTCCAGGTCGGGCAAATAGGTAGACTCTTCAACGCGTTCCGAAAGCGCCTGATTTAGCGCAGTCGCCCCCGCTACTGACTCATCGCTCACCGCTTGTACATTTGCCGGGGGGTGGTCGGTTAACACCACCATGTAGTCAGCTAAGGGCGATGTAAAATCATCGCTGCCCGCGGGCATCAGTAGTTTTGGTAAAGAAATAACCGGCTCAGCAGGCGGCAATGGTGCTGCCAAAAGCGGTGGAACACCGAAGCTGACTCGTCGAGGAAGATCGGCCAGCTTGGGCAGCCCTGCCACGCCAAGTGCCGCACTAATCGCCATGGGGTTCAATCCAGCACTGCTCCACCGGGCGACACTCTCACGCTCATGGCTTACCTGGGCCAATGCATCAGGCAGGGGGACTCCCAAAGTAGGCGAGGATGTGCCCGCGTCCTCGCTCACATTATCCTTCTGGTTCAATTGAGGAATAACCGGCCCTGCAGCGGCGATAATGACCACGAACAGAGCCACCAACAAGGTCATGATATCGAGATAACTGATCATCCAACCGCTACCGCTATCACTTTCATGATAGGCCGACATCAGCGAATCATGGCGCGGACCGCCGCGGTGATCTTCAAGCATTGGCATTATCGCTCATTCAAGTTTTTAACCTCGTGGCCGATCTTGCTAGGTATGATGAATTAGATACGTCGAATTAGGCATGGCAAACTAAGCAAAGCACATAGTCTATCAAAAGCCGTTTTGTAGCGAAAAAGGAACCAGCAGGTGCGCACCCGTCCCCGATTATTTCCATTACCCTATTTCATACGTCCTGTTAGTTTGGGGCTGGCAAGCTTAATGCTTAGCGGCTGCTTTTATGCCAACACATCTCAAGCGCCGATCGCCACTACCTACCCCTATACCGAACAGCAACGTATGCAGGCAGCTCACCACTGGGATGTGCTGGCCCGCCATGAAGCTACCAGCATTTTACAACGCGAGCGCGTTCGCAATCGCGATTTACACATCAGCGAGTCAGACAGTGAAGCACTGCACGCCTACAGTGGCGGTGAATTTGGGCGTGGCTTTCGCGCACTGCTGACCAGCGAACTGGTGTCACGGGGCGCTAACCTTACCACCGTCCCCACTGCAAACAGCGCCAATATCACTATCGACGTCGAAGTTGTCGAGCACCGTGACCGCGGCTTTATCCGCCCACCGGTTGGCGCTTTTACCGCACTCACCGCGGGCATTGCGGTAGCCACGATTCCGTTTAATCAGTGGAGCGAACCTGCGCTGGGATTAATCCCCGCCGGCATGCTTGCCGATACCACCAGCGGTAGTTGGACATACACCGGTGACGAAGAGATCATCGTGACCACGCAAATTATCGACGGCGAACGAATTCTCTACTCTTCGTCCAACATTTACTACATCAATGCCGGTGACCGTCGTCAATATGCCCCTCATCGCGTGCCTCAGGCACCTACCACTCCCTCCGTTCCCCTTACTGATACGTGGTAATTTCATGCTGATGACACTTTTAACTACTTGGCGTACTCGCTCTATCAGCCATGCTACCCGTGGGATGACCATGGGCATAACGCTACTGTTACTGGCTGGTTGCAGCGCGCTGGGCAATGCTAACAACACGCCCGCTGAACCGGAACCCGATCTCTCTGAATTGGTTCATGCCGCTGCCGAGCAGATGGTTGCCAGCAATCCAGAACTCACGCGCTATAGCCCCATGATTGCCGCCACTTTTGTGAGCATCGACAATCTAAGCCAGTCGTCTACGCTTGGGCGTATTAGCTCTGAAATTATGGCCTCCGCACTGGCCCGCCAGGGTATGCAGGTACGCGAAGTCAAAATGCGCGACAGCATGTTTATCGAAGAGAGCGTGGGGGAATTGATTCTATCACGGCAAGTTCAGCGCCTAACCGCTCAGCACAACGCCCGTTCAATTTTAATGGGCACCTATGCACAGGGCCAGGACTACGTCTATGTAAGTGCTCGGGTCGTGCGAGCAGGTGATGCCATGGTACTCGGCAGCGCCGATTTCCGCTTACCGCTCAATAACAACACCCGAAGCTTGTTAGAGGGTCAAGGGGGTTGGTGAGCACTCACGATTTTTGGCAAGCTCACGTTTATCTTGTAGTGGTGGGCGATTCAATCAACTTATATCCTTGGGCAATGGCAAACGAATGGCAGGTATTGGCGGGCACTTAAACGATGGGTTGCAACTTCGACCCTCTAGAGATTCAGATCATCTTTTTCTTGAAGCGCTTTATCGAGATATCCGGCAAGACCTGCAACTAGCGCTGGCTGATCAAGATATGATTGAGGCGCTGCTTGAGATGCAGGTTAAGGCCCAAGCAATCGGTTATGGAACCGCCTACCCCAATGCCTTGTATTATATCATCGAGAAACAGGGTGAGCGGATCGGCCGTGTGACGGTGGATTTCGGTGCTAATGAAGTGCATATTCTCGACCTCGCGCTGATCAAGGGGGCACGTAACAAGGGCTACGGGGCTGTTGTTCTTAAGGCAGTCCAGTCAGCAGGGGCTCAAGTGATGAGCCCCGTTTCCCTCTCCGTCGATCCATTTAATGTTTATGCCAAACAGCTTTACCAGCAGCTAGGGTTCCGTTTTGAAGGATTAATGGGGGCAGTAGAGCGCTGGGTCTGGTATCCGCAAACGCCCTAGTCAACTATTAGTTAAAACTATTAGTTAAAAACCAGTTGATACCAGGGCCGTGGGTCGCCCCCCATTGGGGGTAACACACGGTTAATGTAGACGCCTTCCAGCGTTGCCCCGTCGCCTAAGCGCAAGACCCCGGTGGCGCTGGTAAAATCAACCTCGTCTTGCTGCCCAGACAGAAGAACACCGAAAGGCTCTCGCGCTTCGTCTGCCCCAGGCACTTGGCAGTCGGGGCGGCTTGTTATTTGCTCGACCGTTAACTTCACCGAAAGCGCAGAGGTCGCCTCAAAGGTACACTCTTTTCCCTGTAGCGGCTGAAAGTCCGCCGCCGTAATGGTGCCTAACATCGTGACTCCTACGATAAGAGGCCGAACCTCCAAACGTTCGGCCACCATCACTTGTTGCCCTACCTATTATTGGCGGGATGGATAGATACCCTGCAATGCAATACTGAAGTTCAGGGCGAGATAAGGGTTCATAACGTTAAACGGTTGGCTCCCTCCGGTAATGCCCGTTTGGCCATTGCCTAACTCAACCGTGCCAGAGGGGGTGCCACGGAAGTAATTGTTCACAGAGCCACTAAGGCCCGTTTTTCCGCTGGCTAAATAATCTCCTGTGGCAGGCGTGTCTTCATTGGCGTCATCCGGCGTAGTCATTGCCCCTGCGGCATGGGTATGTTGAGGCATTTGATTGATAGTCAGTGTGCGGTTTTCCGCTCCAGCCAGTTCCCCGATATCGACATTTGCCATGCCCGCTCCCTGACCTTGCCCTCTGGGCATTCGCCCTCTCAGATCTGGCAGGTTAAAGGTGGTTTGGCCGTTGCCACCGTAAACAGTGCCGAGCAAAGAGTAGAGAGCCTGATACTGTGCAATAGATAGCTGGGTACCATTGCACAGAGCCCAGTCCACCGGTGCCCATGCAAAGCCTAGCATTTTGATTTCCCCAACAAATGGATCCATAAAGCACTCCTTGTTACTGTTGTAATAAAAATGCCTTTAATAAGGCATCACTTAATGCCTACGCTGGCTAACATTGTCCACTCGCTACTAGGCCACTAACCGCTGCGCGTTAGTAGTGGGCAACCCTGCTGCACGCTCTAGTAACATAGCCTCATTGAACCTAGCAGTAAATCTTGCATACACTTAGGCCAGCGACCATAATCTTAGTACTTATTTGGTAATTTCCTCAATAAACTTCAATTTACTGCTTAAACTGTTTTTCCGTAGTAAGAAACCTAAAAACTGTATAAGTAGTGAGTAGTGAGAAAATCTAAATAAGCATAAGCTAAACAAAAAAAATTAAATAAAAATTTAGGACACTTCACAAAGCAGCGGGGCCCTTTTGGTGTAGCGAAGAGCGCGATCACGTGTTCCTGAACCTGGGAAGATGGGCCTAATCGAGCGACCAGATCATCCAGCAATGTTGAAATAGGGAAATCCAATGTATGCATCTTTCACCCTGTGAGCGTCTTTACATCAATCGCAGGCAGTGTCGCTTACTCAGTGACGGCTGTCATACTCAGCATTTCAGCTTAGATGCCGCAGAATCACAGTATCAGTTGGGTATCACCGAAATCACTAGAACGGTCACACATAGCACAACGGATCACTTCAGTATCAACTTCTCGCAACCCCTTGTCAGCGACGTGCTCTCGAAAGATCCTAGAGTAAAGAACTGCACAAGGAGCGTTAAGATAAGTATTACAGCGCTTCGGGTCGCTATCATTGGCGGCGGCGTCTCTGGCCTGCCACCCGCCTACTACCGGGTCGACGCCGTATAAGAAAAGCCGTCTAGAAAAGCGATATAAAAAAGACGTAGAAAAAACCTAGACAACCATATAACCAAATCTCTACACAACTTAAAGAGTGTACTCTTTATGAATACTCCCACTCACCAAACGCACCCAAGCCAATCGACTGGTCGTAACGAAGTTATCTTCGTCGACCCCCGAGTTGACGATTATCAAACACTGCTTAACGGCGTGACTGACGATACCGAGGTCATACTGTTAGACCCCAGCGCTAACGGCGTTGAACAAATCGCCCAAGCGTTGGCACAACGCAGCGGGGTTGATGCGATTCACCTCGTTTCCCACGGCAACGAAGGGCGCCTAGCGTTGGGCAATAGCACACTGGATAGCGAGACGCTGCCGAGTTATGCCAGCTTCCTGGAACAATGGGGCGATGCATTAGAGCCAGGCGGAGACATCCTTATTTATGGCTGTGATGTTGGCGGAGGCGAGCAAGGGCAGCGGTTTGTAGAGGCGCTAGCACGGGTAACCGGGGCGGACGTAGCAGCTTCCGATGATCTAACCGGGGCCAGCAACCTTGGCGGGGATTGGGATCTGGAACACCAAACAGGCCTGATAGAAACAGCCGTTTTTACACCCGCACCGGGGCTATTTCAGTCGACCTTGGCAATATCCAATGAGAATTTTGATGATGTAGGCCTTATCAATGATAGTCCTGTTACATCAATAAACATTGGAGATTGGACGTTTGCAATGGATGGTGCTGATAGGATAGCTACCCCAAACTCTTCAGACTTTACGCTCAACTTGAATAATTCAGGGGATCCTAATGACCGAGTAATTTGGATGAACTTTGAGAATCCAAATATTCGTCAATTCACCTTTTCTTCGACCGATGGGTCTGAATTCGATCTCGGCTCCGTTGCCATTGGCATATCTGAGACAACAACTGACACTAATCCCGTGGCAACGATTCAGGGGTTCCGTGACGGTGCCGCAGTAACTTCTGCGGAATCACTTGACTTTACAGCCTCCGATACACAGGGAGACGCTTACTACACCTTCAACGAAATTACGGCGGGTGGTGCTTATGGCGCTATAGATTTTCAGTCTGGCTACGACAACGTTGATGAAGTCAGGATTACATTTAGCGACGTCGCCGTGCTCGAAATGGATGACCTTGTCGCGTCACCTGCTGTCACGAATAATAATCCCGTTTTTGAAAATACGGATCCAGGCGGCCTGGTCGTCGACGAAACGTCCACTGATACCACCTCCGTCATCCACGATGTCAATGCCAACGATGGCGATAGCAGTGGAACCGACTCTGTCACCTACTCGATCACCGCTGGCAACGTCGACGGCGCGTTTGAGATCGATAGCAATAACGGCGAGATTCGTCTAGCGGATCCTGACGCACTCGACTATGAAGCCACCGCAAGCTACACCCTTACTATCCAGGCCGATGACGGTGAAAGCAGCAACAACACGGCTACTCAAGACATCACCATTTCCGTCAACGATATCGCCCCGGCCATCACCACCGGCCAAGTCTTTAGCGTTAAAGAGAGCGATGATAACAGCACGGTACTGGGCACTGTCGCTACCACGGGCGACGATCCAGTGAACTACTCCATCAAGTCCGGCAACACTGGCAACGCCTTCACTATCGATGGCACCACGGGCGAGATCACCCTGAGCGATACCAGCCAGCTCGACGCCAGTGTGACCGGTAGCTATACGCTCAGCGTACAAGCCACCGATGGTACGACCCCCTCGACGGAAAATATTACTATTAATGTGGTCGATGACGTGGCCCCTAGCGTTACCAGTATTGCCCCCAGCGGCTCGCCCGGTGCCAACGCGACCTCAATGGATTTCACCGTTACCTTTAGCGAAAGCGTCAACAATGTTGACGCCGGCGATTTTACCCTCACCTCTACCGGTACCGCCTCTGGCACTATTAGTGCGGTTGCTGGCAGCGGTGACAGCTATACGGTCAGCGTTACCGGTATTAGCGGTGAAGGCGACCTGCGCCTGGATCTTAACAGTGGCACCGATATCGACGATGGGGCGACCAATGCCCCGGCAGGCTACACCAGCGGTACGGCTCACAGCGTTGATCTGGTCAAGCCGAGCGTCACCAACGTCACTTCGCCGACGGCCGACGGGACTTATAACGCGGGTGACACCGTTGATATTACGCTGACCTTTAGTGAAGTTGTGACCGTAACCGGGACGCCGCAGCTAACGCTGGAAACCGGGGCAACTGACCGAGTCATTGATTACACGGCGGGCTCCGGTACAAACACGCTGACGTTTGCGTATACCGTTCAAGCAGGCGATGAAACCAGCGATCTGGCGCTGGCGGGCAGCGAGATCCTGCTCAATGGCGGCTCTATAAAGGACTCGGCAGGTAACGACACGGTGTTGGCCCTGCCCGCCTCAGGCGATGCTAACTCTTTGAGTAGCAATAAAGATATTGTGATCGATGCCATCGCCCCTAGCATTACGAGTATTGCGCCCAGTGGTTCACCTGCAGCCAATGCTTCCTCAGTGGATTACACCGTTACCTTTAGCGAAGACGTCGACGATGTTTCTATCGATGACTTCCTACTCAACACCACCGGCAGCGCTTCGGGTAATATCGCCTCCATTTCAGGCTCCGGCAGTAGCTACACCGTCACTGTGGATACCATTACTGGCGAAGGCGACTTGCGCCTTGACCTGAATGACGGCACCGACATCAATGATGGTGCAGGCAATGCCTCGGAGGGCTTCTCCAGCGGCACTGCACATACCGTTGACGTGGTGAACCCGAGTGTAACCAATGTCACCTCGACGAATGCCAACGGTACTTATAAAGCGGGCGACACCGTTAACATCACCCTAGCGTTCAGCGAAGCCGTGACGGTCAACGGTACACCGCAGTTGACGCTGGAAACCGGGGCAACGGATCGCACCATCGATTATGTGGCTGGCTCAGGTACCGACGAGCTGACGTTTGCGTATACCGTCCAGGCGGGGGATGAGTCCAGTGATCTGGCGCTGACCAACGCTGGAATCATCCTCAATGGCGGCTCAATTCGCGATGCAGCAGGCAACGACAGCGAACTCACCCTGCCCACACCGGGTACTGCCAACTCGCTGAGCGCCAACAAAGACATCGTCATTGATGCCGTCGCCCCCGTCATCACCAGCGTTTCTATTCCGGATAGCAGTCATAAAATCGGCGATACCGTGACCGTCGCTATTACCGCGGGAGAGCAAGGCTTGTCGCTGGACGCCGGTACGGTGAACGGGGTAGCGGTCAGCGATTTTACCGATCAGGGCGGCGGCAGCTATACCGCCACTTACACGGTACAGGAGGGGGATACCTCCCGCGCCCCAGGCGACGATATTCCCGTTAACTTTGTGCTGTCCGATGCGGCAGGCAATAGCTCTAGTACTTACACTACTGCTATCAGCCAGAGTGCTGATGTCATCGACGCGGCTCGCCCCACCCTGGATGGCGCTATTGTACCGTCGCTCGCCACCATTACTGACGACCAGATCGGCAGTGGAGGCTTTACCCTGACGCTGAACTTCAACGAAGCGATGAATACTGGCGTCGCACCCACGATCACTTTCCCAACGGAAGATCCCACAAACACGCTTACCTTTAACGCCGGCAGTTGGACGGATGCCAAGACCTATATCGCCACCTTTGACACTGCCGATGCCAATGAAGTGATCAATAACGTGGATGTGCGAGTCAGCGATGCTCAGGATGCGGCGGGCAATACGCTTGCCGCCGTAACGCAAAACGACCTCTTCAGCGTGGTGACCGCCACCAGCCCGGCGATTCAGGCGATTACCTCGCCCACCGCCGATGGCACCTTTGCGGTGGGCAGCAGCATTGATATCACCGTGACGTTCGATAAAGCGGTCGACTTTACTGCCAACGGCGGCGCGCTAACGGCTACACTCAACACCGGCGCAACGATCCTTCTCACCAATAGCGACGCCGCTAACCAAACGCAGTTTAGTGGCCGTTATACGGTGCAAGAGGGTGAGACGGACACCGATGGGCTTAACGTCGCCTCGCTAACCCTGACCGGCGGTGCCACGCTGGTCGCCCACGATAACGGCATAGCGGCGAACCTTGCTACGCTGCCCAACGGTCAAAACCTTGCCGACAGCGCTGAGTTGGCAGTTGATGCCAACTCGCCCGCGGCTACCCCAGCACCCACATTAGCGGCTGATTCCGATAGCGGTGTGAGCGATAACGACAATATCACCAATAACAATACACCCACCCTCATCGGCACCGGGGCCGAGGCAGGCGCTACCGTGACGGTACGTGTCGACGGCATCAGCGTGGGTAGCGTCACCGCCAATGGCAGCGGTGACTGGGCCTTCACCTTGGCCGAAGGCGATCTGAGCGAAGGCCTCAACACGATTGATACGCTGGTTGGCGATAGTGCAGGTAATACCAGCAGCGCATCGGCGGATCTTGCGCTAACCCTGGATAACACCGCGCCCACCGCCAATGACGATACAACAGCCACGGTACGTGAAGACGCGGGGGAGACCCTGCTAACCAACGTTAACGGAGCCGGCGACAAGCTCATCGATAACGACACAGGCGCAGACGACACGGCCCCTATCACCGCTGTGAATGACCGTGCCGATGCCCTGGGCAGCGCGGTGACGGGCAGCAACGGCGGGCGCTTTATTATCGAAGCCGATGGCACGGCTAGCTTCGACCCCAATGGCGAGTTTGAAGCCCTTGCCCACGGTGACACGCTGACCACCGATGTCACCGTCGACATTCAAGACACCGCAGGCAATACCAGCACGTCCACCCTTAGCGTGACAGTGGAAGGCGTCAATAATGCACCTACCATCGCCACCAACGCAGGCCCCAGCGTAAAAGCCGGCCGTAGCGTCACATTAACGACGGCCAACCTGAATGAAGGCGATCCGGATGATGCTGGCGATGAGCTCACTTATACACTGAACACCCTGCCAACGTCCGGTACGTTATTGCTCGATGGTACCGCCTTAGCCGCGAACGAGACGTTTACCCAACAAGACATCGACAATGGCTTGGTGACATTTACCGCGGGCAGCAGTGCGGGCAATGCCAGCTTTGACTTTACCCTGGCTGATGGCGACGAGGATGGTGTGGAAAGTGTCTCCGGCACTTTGACCCTTACAGTGGAAGCAGCACCGGTGCCGGAACCCGAGCCTGAGCCCGAACCTGAGCCCGAACCTGAGCCAGAACCTGAGCCCGAACCTGAGCCAGAACCTGAGCCAGAACCCGAGCCAGAACCTGAGCCTGAACCTGAGCCTGAGCCCGAGCCAGAACCTGAGCCTGAACCTGAGCCAGATAGCGATAATGACGGCGTGTCCGACAATGACGAAGCTCGCGTACCTTCTTTAGGCGAAGGAACTGGCGACGGCAATGGCGATAGCATCGCTGATGTTGAGCAGGATAACGTTTCCTCGCTACCGTTTTTAAATTCACCGACCGCGATCACGAATCCGGCCGGAGCCCCTGAAATATTTATCACACTGGCCGCCAATAATACGATTGATAGCACTAGTGAGCTGGTGTTACGCAATATTCGCCAGTTGGATGCGCCGGAAGATAGGCCAGACGACCTTGATATGCCGTTGGGGCTACTCTCGTTCGAGGCTGAAACTGACACTATCGGCGGCATCAGTGAGTTTAGCCTATTCGTAGATGGCGACCTGGAAATCAATGGCTACTGGAAACAAAATGCTGCCGGAGAATGGGTCAACCTCGCCAGTGAAGCCTTCGGGGGCGGCCTAGAGCAGCTAGATGGCAAACTGCGGCTCGACTTTATACTGCAAGATGGCGGCGAATTTGATAGTGACGGCATCGCCGATGGTGTGATCGTTGATCCAGGCGCCCTGGGGTTTCGCCAAACGGCAACGCCTCCACCGGAGCCGCCAACTGAACCTGAACCAGCCCCACCCGAACCAGCAGCGCCTTTCAACCCGCAAACCCCTGGCCTAGAAGATTTTTCTTGGATCTGGAACGAGCTGGGCTAACATGCTAAGGAAACCTCTCATGCAAAAAACGCTTACTTTGTTACGCAACCTACCTCGTATTACTTGGCTCGCAGGCATCACTTGTGGTGTAGCCGTTGGCCAAGCGCATGCCAGCGGCTACCTATTGCTGGAAGGCGGCAAAAGCTACGCAGACCTCTCCACTCAACCCTTTGACCGCGCCGCTACGGCCTGGCTGGCCTCCCCCACTGCCAGCAGCGCCCAAGTGAATAGCGACGACAGCGATACCCTGTGGCGACTGGGGGTAGGCTATGCGCTCAGCAAACAATTTGCCGTCGAGTTCTACTACGAAGACCTTGGTGACTACCAAGCTACCATGAACCTGAATGGCACCAACGGACAAGGTGCCACCGCGCAGCTAAATGCCACCGAAGCCGTCAAACTGAGTGGCTTAGGAGCACAGCTAGTAGGCCAGTGGCCGCTAACGTCCCACGTATCGCTGCTCGGCACGGCAGGGGTTGCGTATTTAGAAAATGAACGGCGTTACGATGCCACCGTGACCAATTTTAACGCCCCGATCCAAACAACAAATATCAATGATGACCGCCACACATGGGCCCCCACCCTGGGCGCAGGGGTACAGTTCAGCGTAACCGAGGAGCTCTCCCTGCGCGGACGCTACACCCGCTACTTTGATGCCGGTGAAACAGACAACCTACCCGCGTTTGATCTGGATCTTATCAGTGCTGGACTCACTTGGCATTGGTAACGACAAAGCGTCTAAACATCTGCAGAGGAAAATGCACCACCGACCTACTCTTTCTCTGAAAGAGTAAGCTCAACCGGCAACTAGGCTAACAGGGAGCCACTCAATGGCGATAATGCCGTTTTTACTTAACGGTGCATGCGCGCAAGACGTGGCTTGCACCAGCGTTGAAACGGCGTTTCTACGAAATACCACGACAGCCAAGCTAGCAAAATTGAAGCTCCAAGCGAGAAAACCACTGCCACCTCGGCTGAAAAATACGCTTTTACCCAATACACGGGCAAATTATGAAATAAATAAACCCCGAAGCTGATAGTACCCAAAAATGCCAATATAGATGAATCACGCACCGCTAACCTGCTATGAATGACCATCCAGAAAAGCGCACTATATAAAAGTACCATCATCCCGCGATAGGCAAAGCTCTCACCCCAAAATAGAGTTTGAGTGATGGTTTGATAATAAACCCCGCAGATGATGATGCTCAGCGCCAGACCGAATGCTCCCCATGTACACCAAGGCTGTGTCACGACTGTTCGCTTGTGGGCCTGGTGTCCCAGCCACCCGCCTAACCAGAAGGCGTACAAATGTAGCGGCATCACCCACAACTCCGCATACCCTTCCCGCCACTGAGTAACATTCAACATAACCGCCACCGCTGCCATCAACATGAACGCGGCTACATGCCATAAACGAGGTATAAAACTGGGTAAAAAAGCAAGCAGGGCAAAGAAAGTAAAAAAAACCGGTAGCGACCAAAAAGGAGGATTCAGTGCAAATGCCGTCGCGCGGTCTGGGGTAGCCAACAAAAAAATCAAATGATGTGCTATCAACTCTGGCCACTCTTCCAATGGCACCTGCCGAACCAATAAATAAGCCAACACCGCCACTAGAAAAGCCGGGTATAAACGCGTTAGCCGCTTTGCTAAATAGTACCATCCACGGCTACGCTCCCAATTAAGTGCGTAGTATCCCGATACAACAAAAAAACAGCCAGTACCATAGCTATAAAACGGTGTATTGAAATACTGGCTTGCGTAATGCGATGCCACTACCAGGGCAGCACCAAACACTTTTATTAAGTTTAACGCATTGAATAGAGAAGGTGACATTGAGCCTTTCGCTTGCGGAAAAATTTGTTAGTGTAGCGCAATCACTATGATTTAACACCTCCACCGCAGCTAGCAAAACCAAACGGGCCCCCTTAGTGTTAACCAAGGGAAAAGCACACTTTAAGAATAGGTAAAAAAAGCGACAACGCTTGTCGCAGCAAGCAAGTGCCAGCTATACCGTGTTTTACCGGCAATGATAGCTATCAATAACAAAATGATGGCCGCCGATGCAAAAAGCACTCTTTCTTGAGAAACATACATGGTGGGCGAAAACCCCAACATACATGACGGTATAAAAGAAAGCACAAATAGCAATGCCGTATATACTTTAGACTTATTAAACTTCAGATTCTCCAAAAGAGCAAAGGTAAGCGCACCAGAGAAAAAAATCCCAAAAACCATTGCTCTGATAAAGTCATGAGAAAATGCTTCACGATAAGGTACTTGATACACCCCCCCTATAAAATCAATATTACCTGTCAACTCGGAAAAGTCAGAACTTGTATAGCCAAGTATATAACCAGACGTTAACATAATAAAAAGCAAGCTAACTGTCGCTATATATTTAGACAGCCTTGCATTATATCTTAACACTATAATGGCACAAAAAATGATGCTAACCCAGCTACCAATGTAGAAAAACTGGTACAAACCCAAACTTATACCAAAATATGCTTTCTCTAAAACACTCATGTCCAAAAATTCAGGAAAGTAGTTCCTAGCAGAAAAAACCATCCTTCCAGCATTTCCATCGCACAATATAAAAAATGCAAAGCCAATAAAATTGGCCAGCAAACCAAATCCAATCATTTTATTATAAAAATACTCACGTCTTAATATAAAAAAGAGGAAAAAATGAACTACAAAGTTCACAACCATAACTTGTTCATTAAAAGAACTAAAAACAGCAAGAATAAGACCAAGAGCAATAGTAGAAACACTCAGTTTCTGACCGATTATGCCGTACTTAACAACAGCCCAATAACATAACGAAGCCGTAACAGGCCACAAATAATTAATGGAACCTGTTACCCACCAGACACTCCAATGCATCATGTTAGCAGGGATTAGCCAGAAGCAAGCCATCACCAAGGCAGATATATTTAAACAAATTCGACTATCTTTGCTCGCTAAGGAGGAAATAGCAAAGCACATACTTGCAATAACGATGGCATTCAACAGCATCCAAAGCGTTGTATGCGTTACCAGAAGAATCGTTACAAGGTCAATTAAAGACCGGGAAGACCACGTCGAGTAGCGGTCTACAAGCCACGCAAAGATGTCACCGCTATTAGCGACAGCTGCATACATTTCATCATCAGAATTCAATGCGGGGCCAGCAGCAACCTGTATAAACAAAGCAGTCAACAGAAGCACCAAGTAGAGACAGCCTCTGCGCGTAACATTAATCTTCATCGCTGTCATCCGTCAGATACACAGGTCTTTCCTTACTTTCGATATAAAGTCGACCAACATACTCACCTAAAACACCTATCGAGATAAGCTGAACTGAACCAAAGAATAATATAGCTGACATGATAGACGCGTAGCCAGGCCAGTCGACCCCAAACATCAATGTACGAGCGATAATAAAGGTCATATATACTAGGCTCAGTAGCGCAATGCATATTCCCACATAGGACCAAACACGCAACGGCCATGTAGAAAAGCTAGTAAGGCCGTCGAGCGCAAAGTTCCATAGCTTCCAGGCATTCCACTTTGTCTGGCCTAGATGCCTTGCTGGACGGCTGTATTCTACTCCAATAGAGCGATATCCGGGCCAGGCAAAAAGTCCTTTCATAAACCGATTACGCTCGGGCAATTTTTTAAGCGCATCGACTACACGCCGATTCATCAGCCGATAATCTCCCGCATTGGCCGGGATTTCGGTATGGGAAAGCCAATTAAAGATGCGATAAAATAGACCTGCTGAAGCACGCTTACCTGGCGAATCTTCATTTCTCTCCCGGCGCATGCCATATACCGTATCGTACCCTTCTTGCCATAACCTGAAGAACTCGTGGATCAGTTCTGGAGGATCTTGAAGGTCAACGTCCATCGGTATGACGGCATCACCGCTAGCATGATCCAGGCCCGCCGTCATTGCCGCCTCTTTGCCAAAGTTACGCGATAATTTAATATACCGAACCCGTGGATCAACACGTTGTGCACGCTTGATCTCCGCAATAGTCCGATCTGATGAGCCATCGTCGATGAACAGGATTTCAAGGATTGCAGGAAGCTCTGCTAAATGCCGATCAATCGCTTCCAGAAATGGTGCGATTGATTCTTCTTCGTTAAACACAGGTACGATAAGGGAAAGAGTGCTTTCCATAGGAATCATTTCTCTTCTGTCTTAAAGGCCCAAAGCGATGAGGCGAGGTAAGTCAACACAGGCACGCAAGCTGTTGCGATAATCACTGCGACAAGGCCATCAATGCCGAGTGCAAGGCATCCCGTAAGGATGGCATTATTTACCAAGAACCCCCCTACGGCCACCAGCAGAAAGCGTCGCATAGAGCCACGTGTCTGGAAGGTAATATGGCGATGACCGTAAAAAGAGACCAAAAAAGCCACCAGAAACGCGACAACATTGATGCTATAGGGCGAGGGATTATGAACGTAAGCGAAAAGTAACGCGGCTACCAGCATGTGAGTCACGGTAGCCGCCCCACCAACAATGAGAAACCGAAACAACCGGAACACATCACGGTTGAACAGTCGGACGAGTCGTCGCATCAAGCTTCTTCCAAAACAGCGAAGCTAAGACAAAGGGCTATGAATTGAGAAAACTACACAGCATGTCAAAGATAAACTAGAGCCTCTAATAACGACATTAGAGGCTCAGCAATTCAATTTTAGTGGGTGTTCTGCACAGGCAGTTCTTGCTTGAGGGCATTTGCATAAGCCGTGCGTGCGGTTTGAGCAATTGCCAGCTGTTGGTTCAGCCGCTGAACTTCCTGATCGGTCACACGTAAATTAACCAACTGGTTACGTGCGTTCTCAGATAAGTCGGCAAGGTTATACTCATGACCATCGATTGTTACCGTTTTTGGATCTTCTTTCGCCATGTGATAATGCTCCATTTATGAATAGTCGAGAAAGATATAGCATTGTAACAGCTATGATGGAAGGCTTTCGCCTGACACTGCCATTGATGCCTTTGCTACAAGGGCAGTGATTACTCACTTTCTAAAGGGATAAACGCCAGCGCTTTCAATACCCCATCAACATTAGCACCCACTGGCAAGCGCTGGGTGACACGTGTTGGGTGCCGTAAAGCGTACGGCTTCAACGCGCTAGCAGGTAACGCAGCAGATAATGAAGGCACGCAGCGGCGTAGCAATAGATATTGCTGAACCGTCGAGGCATCATCCTGTACCTCGCCCCAGCCCACGGCCCCGTACCCTTTTACATACAGTAAAACACGATCGCCAGCACGATACAGGTTGCTTGCATTGATTGTGTGCAAGTCGAGCTTCGAGGGGTCGGAAGGGAGAGTAGCCTCAGCGAACGCCTTAGGTACAATATGCCAGAAATATCGAATGCGGAGTGTACTCTTTCCTTGCTTTGGGCAGCGTGCAACCGGTTGGGGTAAGGCTTCGCGCAGTTGCGCTTGGCACAACTGACGCACAGAGGACTGATAGGCAAGCCGAACCTTCAGTTCTTCTATGTGCGCCTCCACCTGATTTAAATTAATGAGCTGTTTACGCGCATTTGTACCTAACGCCCAGGTTGGGAATCGGCGGCCTTCAATAACAACGCTTTTGGGCAGTTTTGGCATTACGTTTCACGCTCGTCACCTAAAAATAAATGCAACATTCTACTGAACTCATAGTCATCGGTAAAAATATTTCTGGTCTGACTATTGCTCAGGCTTGGAGCGATCAATACCGCACGCTCATTTTTATAAAAAGTAGCTAATTAATAACGCCACCAAAGAGGGCTACGGTAGGTGGCAACTAACACTCCACCAGCCCTCATTTAGGGGCCATTATTAATCATCAAACTCAAAACTAATGCTGTCATCACCGCTATCAAATAGCGACTCCAAGTCGACTTTTGACGGATCCTGCTGAGTCCAGTTTTTATGAAGCCCGTATAGGCGAATAAGCACATCAAGCCGATGTTGAGAAAACAGCTGCCCGTAAATGATTGGGAAAGCACTGACTTGGCGTAGAGCATCTAACCTATCGACTGGCAATTCCCTTAACGCCTGTTCATCTATGCGGTAGAGCCCTTCTAGAGCCTGGAGTGGCGCCCCCTCTTGTGTGGCCATGTTTATCTTCCAGGGCATAATCAGCCCTAAACTCGACAGAATATTGACCGCTTTTTGTGTGGTACGCCGCTGTTGCTCATACTTAGTTAAAAACTTAATAAGTTGACCAAGCTGCTCTGCTGGCTGGCCTTGTTCATCAAAAAAGGGGTGACCTTGGTCACCTACGTTGTCAAGCACCAGACCGCTATCTTCATCGATCCCCAGCACATATTGTTTCTGCTCTTGATTATGTAGCAGCTGGAAAGGGTAGGCTCGCACCGAAGCTGGGCGATAGCTACCTATCCACCGCCCATCGGGATGAACAAATAAATTGCGCTGCTCATCTAATGAGCAAACTGCTACTAACTCGTAACTGCCGTCTTGCTGTTGACGAAAACCAGTAGGCATGGTGGATAGTGCGTGGGGCAGCTCTTCAGCCACCAAGGGAATAGCGCTTTGCCCGGCGATGTAGCTGTGGTCAGCCGGCTTTAGCCAACCTTTACCTTGGTGAAGGTCACTGGAAAGAGGAATAAAGCGAGACATAATATCCTTAATAAAAACGAACAAGCATTCGTAGCAACTGGGCCTCACTGGGCTCAGCCAAGCTACTTCCACAATGATAAAGACAAAGAAAGGAGGTATTAGTTCTTTAAAACGAAAAACCCCCGGCAAAGCCGGGGGTTCTTTCGAGTAGCTATCAGCTATGCATTAAGCAAAGTTGGCAGCATCGAAGGTCTGAGTTTCACCGAAGTCCAGGATGCCCAGCAGCTCGACATTGAAGTCTTCGCTGTTGGCAGCCGAGGAAAGGTGGAACGCTTTGTACTGGCCAGTACCACCGCCATCTTGCACCAACAAGACGCTATCAGTATCTCCAGCAGCCGTTGATGTGCCAGCGTAGTCTGCAGCGATATCTGCAGCATTCAAGTTGGCCCAAGTAACGCCATCACGGTCATAGTTACCAGCTGCATATGTTTCAACATCAACAGCTTGGTCGTCATTTGCGATGCTGCCATCAAAGTCAGCCGCGCCGCCAAGGATGCTAGTGAAGTCAAGAATGTCGTAGCCAGCATCAGCGCTGTCAGACTCAAAGTTCACAATGCTGTTACGGTCGAATACGCCGTCGATTTTAACAGTATCATTGCTCTCTGCGCCTGTGCCGAGAACGATAACATCGTTACCAGTACCAGCATTGATAACGTTGTCACTTTCAGCAAGGCTATCACTACCGCCACCAGCATATACTTCACCGTTACCTGTGCCATTGCTTTCGTAGGCATAGATATCGTCAATCTTGTCAAGCTCTGCAGACGTATTCAGGTTGCCGTTATCAGCTTCTTCCTGAGTCAGCTGCGGACGGCCAGCTGGGTTGTTAACACCTGGCTGTAGCGGTGTGCGGAAATCAACACTCAGATCATCAGCATTTGCGCCATCAATCAGCGATACGATGTCAAGAATGTTGCCGTTACCATCATTAGCTTCAATCAGGTTTGTCAGAACAGCGTCGTTATTTACCGCATCCTTAATCGCCTGGTTGATTTGCGCTGTAGTAGTCCCGCTGTCGGAATGAGGAACGTTAACCCATACAGACTCAAAACCTTTAAAGCTAACTTGCACCTGAAGCTTGATAGCGTCGAAGGTTTGGTCAACAGCATTGGCATCATTAGATAAGTCTGCATCGCTGTTAGAGATGCCAGAAGCCTCAATCGATGCAGCATCCGCTGTAGAGTTAAACTCCCAGCTAGTCGCTTCTTGAGCAGCGCCTGTTGCTAGGTTTACCAAGCCTGAGTTATCGGCGTAGATAACGTCGTTACCAGCACCCGTTTTGATGGTGGCATCGCCAGCACCCCAAGTGCGTACAACATCGTCACCCGTACCGGTGACAATCGTTACCTGCTCTTTACCAAAATCTTGGTTGAGCTGTTGGTTAACGACGTTAGTCGGTGTATTGGTGTCAGCATCTACGATAACCGTCTCAACAACGTTGTTACCATTGCCTGCATTGATGTTCAGCAGAGCGTCTTCACGCTGAAGCACGTCTTCCTGAATAACCAAAGAGATTTGGTCATCACCACCAGCAGTCTGGTAGTTGTAGTTAACGTTGTCATCGGCAGGGTTAGCCTGATCGTCTTGAGCATCTAGATCGCGGGCGATAACGTCTTCAGTGATGTAAGCATTTAGCTTAACGTCACCGTCGAAGTCTAGACCGTTGAACTTCTCAACATCTACCAAGCCAGTAATGTTCTGATTGGCACTAGAGTCGCCAGCAGCAGAAGTAGCCCAGGCACCTAGCAGCTCAGCAACACCGCGAACGCCTTCACCAGTCACAGCCTGCTGGCCTACATTGAAGTAGCCGCTACCAGTTAGGTTGATCTCTTTCAGGTGCTGACGGTACTGACCGTTGTTGTCAGTATCACGTGAAGCCAGTTCAGATAGCCATACGCCGTTCTCAGCGTCGACGTTGAACTCTTCAACACCTTTGTTGGAGTTAGACTGACCCGCTAGGTTAATAGTGGCGCCTTGCGAACCGTAACCAACGTTATCAAGATCAAGGTTGGTAGAGATCAGATCGCGAACAGACTCAGGTGCTTCGGTAGACAGGTCACCGTAAAGGGTGAAGCCGCCAGTTTCCTGATCACTGTACGTGAAAGAACCACCGGAAATCTCACGACCTTGAGCATCAGTCAGGATAATGGTGCTACCTACTGCGCCCGGGATCGGCTGACCACCGTCAGTTGCGGTGAAGCTAGAACCGATTTCTGCGGTAAAGCCAGCGAGGTCGCTGTCGTCCGCAATTGCTTCACGGATAGCAGACAGCAGCTCTGGGTAGGTTTTAGCTTCGAAGATAGCATCGGAGCGCAGTACAGTCGCTTCACCGTCAACATTGAAACGAATACCGTCGATCGGCAGGTTACCCAGCGGCTCAGCAGTACCTGCAGCACGGATATCCAGCAGCTCGATGAACAGCTGTGAGTTGGTGTTGCGTGACTCGGAAGTCAGCAGCGGGCTCAGGAACAAGCCTTGGTAAGTTTCTTCTTCACCCAGCTGATTGCTCAGGTTGAAGGTATAGTCAGCAGAGTTAGTCACCGGGCCACCGGCAGCATCCCACTCGACCTTACCAACGTTTGCGACAGTCTGAGTATTACCAGTACCGCCCACTTGCGGCACGAGTTCGCCGTCAGCATTAACTTCGAAGTTACCTTCATTTTCAGCAGAGCTATCGAAGTTGATATTGATAGTATTGCTGGGAACGTCCGGGCCTTCGCCTGCTTCTGCTTCAATAGCTTCAATCGCATCGTTTACAGACTGCTGGTCAGCTGTAACGTTTGCTAAAAGAGTAGGCAGAGTATCGCTGCTGTAACCTTCTACGCCGCTTTCCAGATAAGCTTCGCTCACTGCGATTTTGTTGCGAAGAACGGCTGCTGCGCCTTCCAGGCCTTCAGGCGGCGTCTCTTGAAGCAGTTTTTCGCCGATTTCCATCAGCACTTGGCCTTCAGGAATGCCGTCGTCCAGACGCTGATTGATGAAGTCGGAACCACGCGTGTAACCCGCGCTACCTTCTTCCAAGCCCAAGCGGCCTAGAATCACATCAATTTTTTCTGCACGAGTGGCGCCTTCAGAGAACTGGCTGGTGTACGCTTCGGTGCGCGCCAGGTCAGTGCCTAAAGCATAAAAACTGGGATCGGCATCGATAATTGCTTCAAAGCGATCGAAAGATGCTTGATCTGGGGCAAAGTTGAACATGAAAGATGTAACACCTAACAGGTTCGTTTTTTGCTGTTCAGTAATAGCCATTGAGATAGAACTCCTTGCATTCTTGACAACGTTGTCGGGCTTCAGTCCTGAGCCACGCGAATAGACGTTAGCACAAGCTCAGATACCTCACCACTTTGCTGCTTGCGGTTTTGCGATATCGCAAGGCGATAATAGCAGCTTTTTGCTATTAGCCAATATTAATTGGCTAAATTCCCCAAGCCAGCATTTCGGTAATATGCCTATTAAGTTTGCTGCATGCAAGCACCCCAAGGCATACAAGGTGGTTGAAAGCTTTAATTTTTCGGCCTGGCTCTCTCCCGAATATCGGTTTTTTGCAGTCATTAAAAAAACATTGTTCGCTAACTTATTGTTCTGGCGCAGGCCAAACAGCGCAACTCGAACGACCACTGCTTTTTGGTTCTACCTGGCCTGGTTGGCACCCAGTAGCGCTAAGGGTAAGATAGCGCCCTTTGTTCACCTTGGAGCATGCTTTGGCTGCCGACCTTTTTTCACGTCATCTGCATTTACTATGGCAGTTCACACGCCGCGATGTGGCCGGGCGTTACCGCGGCTCGCTATTGGGCTTAGGCTGGACTCTGCTTTCACCTCTTATGATGTTGGCTGCCTTCACCTTGGTGTTTTACGGCTTTTTTGAATTGAAATGGCCAGTTGAGGCAACAGGCACGCCACAAATGGATTTTGCTTTACAGGTCTTTGTCGGCCTCCTGGCCTTCAACTGGTTCGCAGAAGTGGTCAACCGTGGCCCAGTGTTGATAACAGACCAACCCAATTTGGTTACCAAGGTAGTGTTCCCTTTATCATTGCTAGCGTTTTCATCAGTATTGGCGGCGAGCTTTCAGGCTTTGATCAGCCTTGTACTACTAATGCTCATTACCGCTTTCTTGGTTGGGGGCAATATAACCTGGCTAGCGCTTCCTTTGGTGCTATTACCCTTTATGGCCTTATTGGTGGGTATTTCGCTATGGCTAGCAGCACTAGGCGTCTATTTGCGCGACCTAGGTCCCTTCATGGCGCTAGCGACGTCGGTGCTGATGTTTCTTTCACCTGTTTTTTACCCTCTTTCCAATGTGCCACCCGAGTGGCAAAGCCTTTATTTGCTCAACCCTTTGGCGTTACTGATTACCCAATTACGTGATGTGCTATTTATGGGCGCCTGGCCCAGCCTTAAAGTGATTACCGGTTTGGGGGTAGTCGCCACACTACTATTGACTAGTGGCTTTTGGGTATTTAATAAGCTACGCGGGGGGTTTGCTGATGTACTCTGACACCCCCTGTGCGACCGTAGCCCGCGCTGAAACAGCTATTGCTTTGGAGGGCGTAAGTAAAACCTTTTACCGCTATCAACGACCATTAGACCGGCTATTGCTACAATTCAAGGGTCTCGCCCGGTTCGCAAGATACGACACCATTAGTGGCCTAAAGCCCCTAGACTTAACCATTCAGCGCGGAGAGGTCGTTGGCTTAGTGGGCCGCAATGGGGCAGGCAAGTCGACGTTATTACAGTTAGTGTGCAACACCCTTTCCCCTAGCGGAGGAAGGCTGCAGGTCAATGGTAAAATTGCAGCGTTACTTGAGCTGGGGTCTGGCTTTAATCCGGAGTTTACTGGTCGCGAAAATGTATTTATGTCGGCCGCTATTTCTGGTTTGAGCCGTGCAGAAGTGCAGGCCAAATTTGCAGAAATTCATCAATTTTCTGGCATTGGCGATTTTATAGACCAGCCAGTTAAAACCTATTCCAGTGGTATGTATGTGCGCTTGGCATTCGCCGTGGCTACCAGCGTGGAGCCTGATATTTTAGTCGTCGATGAAGCGCTCTCGGTAGGTGATGGTGCCTTTGCGCGCAAGTCGTTCGACCGTATTATGGCGCTGCGCGATACTGGGGCTACTATTTTATTTTGTTCGCATTCGCTCTATCAGGTGGAGGCATTGTGTGATCGCGCTTTATGGATAGAAGGCGGAGAGGTGATTGCCGACGATTCGCCTTCGCTGGTGGTGCCTCGGTACGAGCAATTTTTAGCCGGCGACGAGCAAAAAGAGCGTGGGGTTCGTCAAAGCGCTGCTCAAGACCAGCGACGCGTTTCACCGCAAGGTAGCGCGCGCCTAGTAAGCACGCAAGTATCCATTGACGGCCAAACTGCTAATGCTCGCAACGCAGTGATTAGCGGAGAAAGCCAGCTTAGCGTCAAGATTCGTTTTGCCAGCGACCCGTTACTCCCCTGCCCTGGTATTGCGGTAACCATTTCAACAACATCTGGACAAATTGTTACTAGCGCGGGTAGCTGGGAAGCCGGTGTTGAGGTTCAGCGCAACCATCAGGGCGAGGGAAGCGTCGTGCTTGATTTTCCTCAGCTAGCGCTATTAAAAGGTGAGTACCATGTAGGTGCTTACCTGTTTTGCGAGCGCGGGCTGCACAGCTACGAGTGGGTTGACCCGGTCAGTAGCTTCCATGTTACGCAGACTGGAATCGCGCGGGGCGTAGTTCGCTTGCCCCACCGTTGGCACTCTGTACCCAATAGTGCAGACGACCATGTTTAACAACGAATGGCAAACGCGCTGGGCTGAACCTAGCGATTTACCGGTTTTGTTGGCGCTTTTTGAACGCGTATTTGGCCATGCTATGCCGCTTGAGATGTGGCAGTGGAAGTACAGGTTTGCCTCCTCACCCGGCGTAGTATGTGTACATAAAGGTGACATCATCGCTTTCAATGGAGGCATGCCACGCAAGGCACTGGTGAAAGGTCACCCCTGCTCTATCGTGCAGATGGGCGATGTGATGGTTGACCCCGCTCACCGGGGTATCTTGACGCGCCGGGGCCCATTTTACCGGGTAGTGCAGGCTTTTTTTGCCGAGCAAGTGGGTATAGACCGCCCTTACCGCTATGCTTTTGGCTTCCCCCATGCCCGCCATGCCCGTCTGGGTAAGACATTAAAGCTTTACTGTGCCACGGATCGCATAGATGAAGCTCACTGGCCTGCACGCGTTATACGCCGCTTTCGCAGTACAGCCACCCCAATTCAAGCTCATCATGCGTCGGTAGTCGATGCCCTTTGGGCTGATATGGTAAAGGGGTTAGGGGCATGCGCCGTCGCTGTTCGTGACTGGTCTTGGCTATCGCATCGCTATCTTGATGTTCCCGAGCGCGGGTATCTTTGCTGGCTAATCAAAGAACGAATAACACAGCGCGCTTTAGGTGTGTGTGTGGTTCGTCAACATACTGCGGATACCGTCGAACTACTGGATATCATTGCCCCTCTAAGGGCTATGCCAGAAGTTGTTAAATGTACCCAGCACATTATATCCCGGCTGGGCGCTAAACATTTAAGCGCATGGCTGACCCCTTCTGTAGCGCAGCATCTTACCGACACCCAGCCACAATTAACATCTACCGAGGTAGTAGTGCCGGGTAGCCAGGTGAATGGGCTGACGCAGGGAATGGAAGTAGCTGAGTGCTGGTGGTTAATGGGCGGAGATACGGATTTTCGCTAGCCCTGAAAAGTGAACAATAAGGATATAGCGATGAGAGAAGCTTGGTACGTTCCCTACCATGCAAGCGCTCTGGTAGGAGAACGCGTAATGGTACTTGCCCCTCATCCAGATGATGAGGTATTTGGGTGTGGCGGCGCTTTAGCTCAATTGGTAGCTCAAGGCTCTGAGATTCAAGTGATTATTGCTACACAGGGGCCTCAGGCGGCACTTCGTTTATGTGAGTCTAAGAAGGCCGCCCGACTACTGGGTTACCCAGCGCCGGTTAATTGGGCGTTCATCGACCGTGGATTAGAAGAGGCGCGAGAAGCGCTAACCCAACAATTACTCGATGCGCTATTAGATTTTCAACCTGACTTGCTGCTGGCGCCTTCTTGTTGGGAGATGCATCCAGACCACCGGGCCGCCTGTGACGCGGCACTCCAAGCTGGCACGCGTTTTGTAGAACAAAGCGACACCTTGTTAAAGATTGCCTTATACGAAATTGGGGTTCCCTTAAGTGCGAACCAATTGGTAGATATTTCATCTGTTAGCGCTTTGAAAGCAGAGGCCATGCAGTGCTTTGAATCCCAGCTAGCAGAGCAACGTTATGCTGAGCAAATCGCCGGCCTAAATCAGTATCGTAGTTATACACTGGGTCTTGGCGTGACTGCGGCAGAAGCCTTCCATATAGTGCCCGCCGATGCGGTGTCAGCCACTATGGCACTACCCTCAGTCCAAGATCAGGCGCTTTTACGTTGCGAAAAAGCACTGCAACAGTCTGAGCTAGAATATACGCATCGCATTGACTCACTACAGAACGAAAAAGCGGTGCTTCAAAAGATGCTTAAGGATTGCCAGCATGCTCGCCAGGAGGCAGAGGGAACCTTGCAGGCTATTTATGCAACTCGTAGTTGGCGGTGGCTTTCACGGTTGAAATATTTATTAGGACGCGGGTAACCGCGTCGTGCTTTTAGGAAGTTTATGTCAACGCTTAGTCTAAATACTCCTGCCGTTAGCGTGCTTATCCGCAGCATGGATCGCGACCACCTTATTTCTGCGCTGGTTTCAGCCAACGCTCAAGACTACGCACCTCTTCATATTGTGGTAGTCAATGCATCAGGACAGCCGCACCGCCCCCTGCCCAATTTAAAGGTCAGTTGCGAGCTGATTGATCCAGGCGTACAGCTGGCGCGGCCCGACGCTGCAAATATGTGCTTGCAGGCGGTTCAAACGCCTTTGGCGTTATTTCTTGACGATGATGACTTAATTGATCCTCATCATATACGTCGCTTGGTGGAAGCGTTGAACGACTACCCTGCTGCTCCTGCCGCCTATGGCGGTGTGCGGTTAGAGTCATCCGGTGGTGAGTTGCTAACCAGCATGGATTCCCCCTGGGTACCTGGTGAGCTCTTGGTTCATAACACATTACCTATCCATGCGGTGCTGTTTCGGATGGATGCTGTTCAAGCAGGGAGTTGCCAGTTTGATAAGCGCTTCTCTCATCTTGAGGATTGGGATTTTTGGCTGCAGCTTTCTCAACAAGGTGACTTTATACACGTACCTGGCAACAGCGCGACATATTGCATGGCGCTAGGCAATTCTGGTTTATCTCAACAGCGTGATATTGCCACCTATCAAGATGCAAGAAGTGCTGTGTGGGGCAAGTGGTTACCCAAGGTTAACTCTGACCACCTGGCTAAAGGCCTCGCTTCACTCATAGACCGCCTTGAGCAATTGGAGTGGGATACTGAGCAACTGCATGCCAGCGAAGCAAAGTTGCATCAGCAAAATCATGAGCGACTAGGGCAACTACAGGAGCTGCGTGAGCATTATGAAAAGCTGCAAGAGTTACACTCTTCTTTGCATAAAGAGCATAGTGCCATATGGGAACGCTTTAATGCTTTGCAGCGTGAGCATAAACGCTATATTGAGCCAGAACCAATCGCCTCCGACGCTGGAAAGAAGCATCAGACTCCCCAGCAAGAACATAGTTCATTACAACAAGAGTATGCTGCGCTCAAGCAAGCGCATGTAAATACGTTAAACCGGCTCAATACGCTGCAGAATGAAGTTAACGCCCTGCTTAACTCACGTTCTATGCGTATGACAGCACCTCTGCGCTGGATAATAAACAAGCTGCGTCAGATGCGTTCAGATTTTTCTGGGCGATCACTGCTCTCAGCAACTAAAACTGCGTCTAGCGCCCAACTGCCTATCGCGAGTGCTAAGCAAAAGCAGCCCGCCGGGCCCGTGGACATTATTGTTCCTGTTTATAAAGGATTAGAGGAGACACGCGCCTGCCTGGAAAGCGTTTGGGCTAGTGAGCCTTCTCACGCTTATCGACTCATCGTGATTAACGATGCCAGCCCTGAAGCAGCACTCACTGAGTGGTTGCGAGAAGCCTCAAAGGCACGGCCTATGGTGCTGTTAGAAAATGAGCAAAACCTAGGTTTTGTGGGAACCGTCAATCGTGGCATGGCTTACTCACACAATGCCGATGTTGTATTACTCAATAGCGATGCTGAAGTTGCCAATGATTGGCTAGATCGCTTGATTAAAGCAGCCTACCTGCCCACGACCCGTCCCGCGGCTAGCGTTACACCTTTTTCGAATAACGCCACTATTTGTAGTTATCCACGTTTCTGCGAAGACAACCTTTTAATCGAGGGGTATACGCTACCGGAACTGGATCAGCTTTTCGCTCAAACCAATGCTGGCCAAACGGTTGAGATACCCACGGGCATTGGTTTTTGTATGTATATCCGACGCGAAGCATTAGACGCAGTAGGACTATTTGACGAAGATAATTTTGGTAAAGGCTACGGTGAAGAAAATGACTTCTGCATGCGCACTTTAAAAGCAGGATGGTGTCATCTGCATGCACTGGATGTTTTTGCTTGGCATAAGGGGAGCGTTAGTTTTGGCGATAGCCAACCTGAACGAGTCACTAACGCGCTAGAGGTACTCCATACCTTACACCCAGATTATGAGGCGCGCGTTCATCAGTTCATTCAGCAAGATCCTGCTCAACAAGCACGTCTTGCCATTGATGTTGCCCGCTTGCGCAATAGCACTAAGCCACGCGTATTGATGATTAATCATCAGCGGGGTGGGGGAACAGAACGCCATTGCCGGGAGCTTGCAGACACACTAGTGAATGAGGTGGAGTGGTTAATGCTTCGTCCAAGCCCAGTAGGCGGAGCTAGGCTTTCTCTGCTAGACGAAGCAGAAGCGATGACGCTTGATTATGTACTGCCCGATGCTTTCGATGAAATGGTCGAAATGCTTAAAGCACTTGGGGTCGTGAGGGTTCACGTACACCATTGGCTGGGCTTCAATGACAGTATTCTAGAACTCGCTAAACGGTTAGGGGTGCCGCAAGATGTGACGCTGCATGATTATTACTCAGTGTGTCCGCAAATATCACTAACACGCGATGATAACCGCTATTGTGGAGAAGAAGGAATTCAACAATGCCAGCGCTGCTTGGCTCAGCAGCCAGCTCCTGATGGCAGTAGTATTACTGAATGGCGCGAGCGACATGCTGAGTGGCTACTTGCGAGTGATCGTGTCATTACCCCCAGCCAAGATACTTCAGCGCGGATAAAGCGCTACATTCCAAACCTGGATATAAAGGTTGCAGTCCACCCTGATCAAGAAAACGATACGTATCCCCCCCCTGCTTGGCAACCACCTGAAATGCACGAGCCGCTGCGGGTGGCCGTCATCGGCGCTCTTTCGGCTATTAAAGGTGCGGATGTATTAGAGGATGTTGCCGCTCAAGCAGCCAAACTGGGCTTAAGCGTTGAGTTCCGGCTCTTTGGTTTTGCTTATCGTGCCTTTAAACCACTCAAAAACCTCTCAGTAACAGGCGCTTACCAAGACGATGAATTACCTACATTACTGAATGAGTGGCGGCCACATATTGCTTGGTTTCCGCCTTTATGGCCGGAAACTTATAGCTACACACTGAGTACCTGCTTGGCGCTCGGCTTGCCCATTGTGGCTACCAATATTGGCGCTTTACCAGAGCGTCTGAACGCGCGTCCGCACTCGTGGCTACTGGAGTGGGATAGCACCCCTAACCAGTGGTGTCATTGGTTCTCTTCTTTTGCACAACGCCCCGAATGTGCCGTTGGCTCAACGGCAGCCGAACATACATCATGGCCTACTATTCCTACCCCTTTTTATGCACAACAATATGCTGTTGATATAGATGCTGCTATTCCAAATAACAAACTGCCCAGTTTGCCCTCTCAATGGCAAGCTCATGCCTCTCATCCTGATACTAAGGCTATGCGAGCACGCAAAGCCTTAGTATCCATGCTCTATTGGCTTAGGGCACAACCATTTTTACGAGAACTATCTCGACATGTGCCAGCGGGCTTGCAGCGCAAAGTTAAAAGCCGTCTGCTGAAAGAGTCATAAACCATCATGGCGGAAAAAAATTTATCTTGGGGTGTATGTGTGCCTACTCTGAACGCTGGTAAAGATTGGCGTGACTGGTTGGCTAAGACGAATGCAGCCTGTGGAATGGCTTGCAGAAAGCTAGTAATTGATTCAAGCTCAATTGACGGCACGCCGGCACTTGCTCATGAATATGGCTGGGAAGTTGTTCCTATTCAGCGCTGTGACTTTGACCATGGCGGCACCCGTCAGTGGGCTCTTAGTTATTTACGTGATTGTGATATTATTATTTTCCTTACCCAGGATGCACTAGTCGACGACCCCAGTGCGCTCATTCAGTTAGTAAAAGCTTTTGAGGATCCTTGTATCGGAGCGGCGTTTGGCCGGCAGTTACCCCATTTAGAGGCCACACCAATTGCAGCACACGCCCGCTATTTTAATTACCCTGCCCAATCGCGTGTGGTAGATAAAGGGGACATCCCTAATTTAGGTATTAAAGCAGCATTTTTATCTAACTCCTTTACCGCCTACCGACGTGATGCCTTACTAGCTGTTGATGGTTTCCCTGAAAAGACCATTCTGAGTGAAGATATGATTGCCGGCGCAAGATTATTAAAAGGGGGGTGGAAACTGGCCTACTGCTCTCAGGCCTGTGTCCTTCATTCCCATAACTACTCGTTGCTCGAAGAATTTCGTCGCTACTTCGATATTGGCGTTCTTCATCATCGTGAGGCGTGGCTATTAGAGTGGCTAGGGAACGCTGAAGGAGAAGGCATACGCTTTGTGGTGTCCGAGCTAGGTTATACTGCTAAAAAAGCATTCCACAGGCTGCCAGAAGTGATAGTGCGCACAAGTTTGAAATATCTCGGTTATCGTTTAGGGCGTCTAGAAAAACACCTACCTGCTTGGATTAAACCGATACTTTCAATGCATACTTCTTATTGGAACCCTAGGAACTAATCATCAAGCAGCGTTATCTTCTACCCCATGACTGGGGTACACCTTACTGTGCCAAGAGATAATGAATTTACCTTATATTCAACAAGTCTGAAACAAGACAAGTTCACAGCTTTTGATATCACTTTTTGCCAAGAAAAATTCATTTATGAAACTCACTAGCAATGGGCATATACCCTATGGCTTTTGGTTCACGAAACCTTTCAAAATCGTCATAGCCAAAATCTTTATATCTAATCCTAACGACCAATTATCAATATAGTAAAGATCGTACTCTACTCGCTTTTTCATATCATTGAGTTTTTCCGTATTACCCCGCCAACCATGAACCTGTGCCCATCCTGTAATTCCGGGTTTTACCCGGTGACGTTGCATATAGTCTTCTATGACATCTTTGTAATATTCGTTGTGATCCATGGCATGAGGGCGAGGGCCCACCAGCGACATACGACCTTGGAGTACGTTATAAAGCTGAGGTAACTCATCTAGACTAGTACTTCGCAAAAAAGCTCCTAATGGAGTAATCCGTGGGTCGCCATAACGTGCTTGTTGGGTGTGTTTGGCATGATGCAAGCTCATAGTGCGAAATTTATAAATTCGAAAACGCTTTCCATCAATGCCATGTCGGTACTGCTTGAAGAGTACAGGCCCTCCCATTTTCCACTTCACCAGCCCAGCAACAGCTAAGATTACCGGTAAAAATACAATAAATATGAGAGCACCTAGGAGATAATCTTCTATAGATTTCAATAGCCGCAGTGGTGCACTATCAAGCGGGCTGTAATTTAGTTCTAGGGAGTAAAGACCTACAACTTGCGCCATACGGTGATTCAGCAGACGTATATCTGTTAAATCAGGAAAGTAACGCACATTAACGGGTATACCAATCAAGCTTGCAGAAAGTCGCCTGACCTTTTCGCCATCACTCAGTGGGTAGCTGAGCCAAATCTCATCAAAATCACGCTCAAAGGCATATTGAGCAGTTAACGCCGTAATTGTGTCTATGAATGTGCTGCTATTATCGTCTTCGTAGGCATCTTTGATGCCATAACCGGCATAGGGCATGCTATGCAAACGGCTTTCTATTCGTTTGATATTGCTTTGGTGCCCAATCAGCAATACGCGTTTAATATTGGCGCCACGCGCTCTTAAACTGCGTAGATAGATATAAAGTGCCATGCGTGTGGTCATGCCTGACACTAAAACGCCCAATGCTGAGTTTCCCATCCACAAACGAGAAAAATATTGAGTGCTTTGCGTGGCAACTAATAAAAGGCTAATTAGCGCGATAGTCACCACCCAGCTTAAAGAATAGACTCCCAACATGGTGTATAGGCTTCTGCCACGCCAGGGATGGTAGAGACCTAGCAGTTCCCCCACCGCAGGCAGTAAAAGGCTACCAATTAGAATAAGAAACAGATAATCATGCCCATCCACACGGACATTAGGCATTAACCAGAGCGTGGCAAGCGAAATAATAATCGCTACAGCTGCATCAAAGCATCGCATTCCACGCCGTAACCATTCACTGCCTTGGCTTGTTTTTATAGCGGCCATAATAGTTGCTTGACTACTGCGCTACCTGCGATGAAGTAGACAACGACGCTAGTAGCTCCATGATATGATCTAGGTCGTCGCTCTCTAAACTGCCTACAGCAGTATGGAGTGCGAGCATATCAAGAGCGTAGTCGCCGACTGTGTCGACATACTTAATCCGCTGATCATAAAGACTTGCTCGTGCATCAAGCACATCCACCAGGTCTCTCAGCCCTAATTGCTCGCCGCGTTCAGCGGCTTCCAGGAATAGCTGGCTGGACGAAATAGCTTGATTTAGTGCTTCCAGGCGGCGTTCACCGCCATTAAGCGACCTTATCCGTTGGCGTACCTCTTGGACAGCGAGATTGCGCTCATTGTCAATGGCAGCCAACCCAGCTTCAATACGCTTTTCGCCTTGTCGAACGCTGGCATTAGTATAGCCGCCCCGATAAATAGGCACGCTAAGTTCAACGTTTGCCCTATAGTCTTCACTTTCCCGCAGTTCATCGTCACTGGTTCGGTCTGAATAGCTCAGACTCAAATTTACCTCAGGATAGTAGCCTGAACGCCTTACGCTTGTATCAGCTTGCGCGATTTCCTGCTCTTGCTGGGCCAACAGAACATTTAAATTTTGGCCAGTACGGGATATCCACTCATCAGGCTCACCAATATCGCCATTGAGGGTTACAGTGGTCAGCTCACCAGGGGCAGTGCCTTGAAACCTTGGCGTCACTCCGGTAAGTCGTTCTAATTCGCTAAGCGCGTTATCTAACTCATTCTCAGCTTCAACCGCGTCAGATACCGCTTGGTCATATCTCGACTGGGCTTCGAGCAAATCAACACGATTGCCAACGCCTAAGTCGAATGCTCGACTTGCTTGACGTACTTGCAGGTCGAGAGAATCTTGCTGAGATTCTAAGAGTCCTAATCGCTGCGCCGCTAAATAGGCTTTAATATAGGCTTCGCTAACTTGAAGCGCCATCTCTTGCTCAAGAACGGCTAGCTGTAACTCAGCAGCACTTACTTGGGCATCAGCAACTCCCATTTTACGCCAGCGTTCTAGGCTAAATAGCGGTTGCTGTAGCTGAACTTGGTAGTAAGTTTCGTCAATCTCCCCCGGACGCTGCGCAGGCTGATCTAAACCAAAATCGTCCGGTGAAGTTTGTATATTCGTTGAATCTTGCCATAAGTAGCCGCCTGAAGCGCTAATTCGCGGTAGCAGTTGGGAACGTGCCATAGGTATTTCTTCGCGAGTGGCATCGAGCTCATACCGCTGGCGCGTCAGATCTGAATCGTGGCGTAATGCCCTAACAAATAGGCCTGGTAGTGATGGTAAAACGTGGGGCTGCGCTTCTGCATTTGCCAGCGCCTGCAGCTCGGTTAGAGCCTGCTGATCAGCAGGCACATCGTTTTGTGCTAACGCAGATTGGCTTAAAAGCAAGACTGCAAGTGCCAGTGTACTTAGGGTAAAACATGGCGTCCGTATCATTAGTCCTCCCTGATAGCGCGGGCTAACATGTCGGTAACAGGCTTGGCGATGTAGCTAGCAAAAGTGCGTTCACCGGTACGAATCATGACCTCGGCCGGCATACCTGAAAGCAGATGCATTTGCTCGGTCATGTCTTCTTGCCCTTGTTCTGTTACACGTATACGCGTTTTATAATAACGCTGACCTGTTGCCTCATCCTCAAAACTATCGGCACTGATATGAATAATTTCACCGTCAATAATGCTTGTTAACCGCTGATTAAAAGCGGAAAACCGAATTTCAGCGAGCTGACCAATAAACAGGTTGTCTATATCGCGCGTGGGTACTCGGGCTTCAATTACAAAGCCGTCGCCGGAAGGTACTATCTCCATAATAGGATCACCGGCGCGAATAACGGCGCCGACCGTATGCACTTGACGTCCAACTACAGTGCCTGACACTGGAGCACTCACAACAGTACGGTTAACTTGGTCAGTCAGCGCTATAATACGTTCTTCTGCCTCTGCTATTTGTGCTTGGGCATCGCGTAGTTTCTCACCTACTTCGGCTTGAAACTCTTGCAAAGTAGTTTCTTTTTGCATGCGGTTTTCGCTGATTTGCGAACGAAGCTGAGCAATATTAGATTGAAACTCTGCATTCTCGCCTTCGTACTGTAATACTTGGCGCTCCAGCTCACGCAGACGCTGATTATCACCCAGTCCTTCCCGGTAGAGGGAGCGAAAATCTTCTGCCTCAGAACGTAGTGAGCCAATACGCTGATTATTGACACTTATCCGTGATTCAAGACCATCGATCTGCTCTCGCATTTGAATGATCTGTTGATCCATGGCGTTTAAGCTGCTTTGCAGCGATTGACGTCGCGCGTGGAATAGGCTTTGTTGAACAGCCGTCACTTGCTGGACTCTGTCATCGTCAATTGACATAAGCTCTTCCGGCAGTTCCAGTGTTTCGGTTCCTTGCTGTTCTGCCAGTAGACGCGCTTCCATCGCACGGTTGATATAGTATTGCGACTGTGCAATCTCCAACTGCGAGCGCACTTGAGTGTCGCTCAATACCACCAGAGGCTGACCAGCTTCTACTTTATCACCATCTTGCACCAACAGTTCCCGAACAATACCGCCCTCAAGATGCTGAACCGTGCGTTTAAAAGACTCCATGGAGACATTACCAGGGGCCACAACAGCCACAGCTAATGAAGCTGTCACAGACCAGAGAATAAACCCGCCAAGCGCTATACCTAAAATAGCGTAACCGAGCTTACGGTAGCCTTTATCACTAGTAGGCAGCTTTTCTTGAGCTTCTCCGTCAATGGTGGTTGGCCCCTGCGGCGTTACGTCGATTTCTTGCTTGGCTGGGAGCTGGTCTTTTTGATTGCTCATATTACGACTCCTCATTGCCATTTCCAGCACCACGACCGCCTGCTATGGCAGAAAGACGGGCAGCGCTTTGCTGGTTCACCTGGGGGCGTGATTTTTTAGCGAACTGGGCAAGCACTTCATCTCGAGGGCCAAACATATTCATTTGACCTTCTTTCATGACCAGTAGCTTATCCATATTTTTTAGTACGCTGGTTCGATGACTTATTACAAACAACGTTGTGCCTTCAGCCTTTAATTGAGCGATTGCCTGGCTTAGCGCTCGCTCACCAGCATCATCTAAGTTTGCATTGGGTTCATCTAAAACCACGAAGACAGGATTACCGTATAAAGCACGTGCTAGACCTAGGCGCTGACGCTGACCACCAGAGAGCGCCCCGCTGTTAGAACCAATAATGGTGTCGTAACCATTAGAGAGCTCCAATACCATTTCATGAACGCCCGCTTTTTTAGCAGCTGTAACAACTTTTCCTGGATCGACATTGCCAAAGCGGGCGATATTTTCACTGATAGTGCCATCAAACAGCTCGATATCTTGTGGTAGGTAACCAATAAAGGGGCCGAGCTCATCACGGTTATATTGATTAATTTCCCCACCATCAAGCCGTACATCGCCCACTTGAGTCGGCCATATGCCCAGCAATACACGAGCGAGCGTTGATTTGCCTGCAGCGCTGGGGCCGATAATGCCGATATGCTCACCTTTCGCGACACTAAAATTAATACCACGAATGGTCGCCATACGGCTTCCGGGAGGAGCAGCAGCAACGTTTTCAACATCCACAACCCCTTGGGGAGGCGGCAATGACATGTGGCGCTGTTCATCGGGTATTTGCGTCAGTAGCTCATTTAACCTGCTATAGGCACCACGCGCGGATACAAACCCCTTCCATCCGCCTATCATTTGGTCAATTGGAGCCAACGCCCGCCCCATAAGGATAGAACCTGCAATCATCATACCTGGGGACATTTCACCTTCGAGTACTAAGAAAGCACCTAGACCAAGAATTAATGACTGAAACAGTAAGCGCATTACTTTAGACGTATTCGTCAATGCGCCTGCACGATCACTAGCTTGTGACTGTTTAGCAAGAAATTCATGGTGGCGCTTTGACCAACGCCCCATAATCCCAGGGAGCATGCCCATAGCATGCAGCACTTCTGAATTCCTTAAATTAGAATTAGCCAGATTTTGCGCTTGAATCTGCTCGCTATTAGCTTCAGCTAGCAGGTTCTTAGTAGATTTTTCGTTAGCCACCGCCAGCGCGAATAAAATAATGCCAGCACAAGTAGCAAATACCCCAAGCCATGGATGGAAAATAAACAAAATACCCAAATAAATGGGCACCCATGGGGCGTCAAAGAAAGCAAATAAACCGTTACCAGTTAGAAATTGCCTCAAACTAGTCAAATCATTGAGAGGCTGAGCGCTTTGGGATCCCTGCGCGACTAAACTGCGTCGGAACATGGCACTATAAAGCCGCTGGTTGATAGTGGTATCTAAGCGGTTACCAATCCTAACCAACATCCTTGACCTAACAAGTTCGAGCCCCCCCATCACCAAAAATAAGAACACGACGACGAGCGTCAACATAATCAGAGTGTCGAGACTTTGCGTGCTGAGGACGCGATCGTACACCTGGAGCATATACATCGGAGGAACAAGCATCAGCAGGTTAACAAACATGCTAAAAAAGCCCACCGATACAAACGAACCTTTACAGGCGCTTAATGCACGCTGCAGATCCGTTGCTTCCTGTTGCTTTGCCATGGAAGGGTCACCGTTGAATCAAAGAAGTCACGCGAAGATTAATCGCGGCAGCATAACAGAAACGCCCCTGTCTAGGGTAGGGGCGTTGAGAGCACTGGTCATGGGGAGCAGGTAAGTCCATGATTATCCAACTAGTTTAGACCATTTAGTTAGCCAAGCAGCATCATACTCCCCCTAACCCTGCTAAGCCAATCAGAATGACATCCCGTTCTGGATCGCTTACTAACTCATTGAGCTAGCACAATAGGCCAGCCGAGCCTGAAGACCATTCGAGCACATTTGCGTAAGTCAAGTTCAACCAAGACATCAGACTGACCTGTGCACTCACACTTCTACAGTTTGTCCACATTTCAAGTACTAACATCGACGCAAGCAAAGATTGGCAGCTCTCGGAAACCCTAGCTAGCATTACCGTTAAGCCACAAAAAAACGGGCGACCCTAACGGCCGCCCGTTCTTTGTGGCTATCCTTTGCCAAGGAGAATGGTTACAGCTGCTTATTTATAAACCGGAAGCCGCGCACATACCTCGGCCACTTTATCCAGCACCTGGGCTTCGATGGCGCTGGTGTCATCGCCCTTGGCCAGTACGTCCAGAATATCGCAGATCCAGCCTGCCAACGTACTACACTCTTGTTCACTGAAACCGCGCGTGGTCACCGCTGGGGTGCCAATACGCAGGCCAGAGGTGACAAACGGGCTTTGCGGGTCGTTAGGAACAGCGTTCTTGTTCACGGTGATATGAGCACGACCCAAAGCAGCATCGGCATCTTTGCCCGTTACGCCTTGCTTAATCAGCGAAAGCAGGAAGAGGTGGTCTTCGGTACCACCAGAGACGATGTCGTAACCGCGATCGATAAACACCTTGGCCATTGCCTGAGCGTTCTTAACTACCTGCTGCTGGTAGGTTTTGAACTCGGGCTCCATAGCCTCTTTGAAGCAGATCGCTTTGGCGGCGATTACGTGCATCAAGGGGCCACCCTGGCCGCCGGGGAAAACCGCTGACTGCAGCTTCTTCTCGATATCAGCGTCGTTTTCCGCTGAGAGAATCACGCCACTACGTGGGCCACGTAGGGTTTTATGGGTGGTGGAGGTGACCACGTGGGCATGGGGCAAAGGGCTGGGGTAAACGCCCGCCGCAACCAGACCAGAGACGTGGGCCATATCAACGAGTAAGTAAGCGCCTACTTCATCGGCGATTTCACGGAACTTGGCCCAATCAACAATTTGTGAATAGGCTGAGAAGCCGGCGATGATCATTTTGGGCTTGTGCTCGCGAGCAAGCTGGGCCACTTGAGCGTAATCAATTAACCCCTGCTCATCCAGACCGTACTGAATGGCGTTGTAGTGCTTGCCGGAAAAATTAGGCTTGGCACCATGGGTCAGGTGGCCGCCCGCATCCAGGCTCATACCTAAAATGGTATCGCCTGGCTTAACCAGCGCTTGGAACACCGCGCTGTTGGCTTGCGAGCCTGAGTGGGGCTGAACGTTCACGTAGGTGGCGCCGAACAGCTCTTTGGCGTAATCAATGGCCAGGTTTTCAGCGATATCGACGAACTCACAGCCGCCGTAGTAGCGCTTACCGGGGTAGCCCTCAGCGTATTTATTGGTCAGCTGGCTGCCCTGAGCTTCGAGTACGCGGGGGCTGGCGTAGTTTTCGGAAGCGATCAGTTCGATGTGGGCCTCTTGGCGCTCCACTTCTTTCTGCATGGCATCAAACAGCACATCATCAAATCCGGCAATTGTCATATCGCGGCTGAACATCGGCGGGAACCTCGTAACGAGAAAGGGTCATCATGGAAGAAGCGAGGGCGCTATCATAACGCAGCCTGACGCGACTTTCATCGCATCCTCGTCAGGTCTTGCATGAGCGTGATTCATGTAATGACAGAGAAAGTGTCATCGCGAACGCAATGAAGCGATCTCAGGGGGCGTCAATTTGCGTTTTCCTTCGCCATGCAAAATACTGTATATTTATACAATATTTTAAGCACCAGGATGCCGACGATGCCGGGCCAGTCTTCTCACTTTACCCCTGCCTTGCCGTTAACCTCTCAGCCGCAGCCTTGTGGCCGCGCTGGTTTTAGTGGCTTTCCTTCGCCAGCCCAGGATTACGAGCCATGCATGCTGGATCTCAACACACGGCTGGTTAAAAACCCTACTGAGACGTTTTATGTCACCGCCACCGGCGACAGCATGGAGGGTTGGGGAATTTTTGAGGGTGATTTGCTGGTGGTTGATCGCAGTATTGAACCGCAACTGGGACATATTCTGGTCGCTATGCTAGAGGGCGAGGCCCTAATTAAACGCTATGCGCTCTATCGGGGAACGCCGCACCTGTGCTCAACACATCCTAACTATCCGCCACTGCCACTTGAAGGCAGCGACTGCCAGCTATGGGGGGTAGTGCGCGCCGTCGTGCACGAGTACTTGCGATGATCGGTCTAGTCGATGCCAACAACTTCTACGTCAGCTGCGAGCGGGTTTTTCAGCCCAAGCTGGAAGGTAGGCCCGTGGGGGTAATGTCGAACAACGACGGCTGTGTCATCGCCCGCTCCGCCGAGTTAAAAGCGCTGGGTATCCCTATGGGTGCGCCAGCCTTCAAGCTTGAAGAAATGCGTCAGCGCGGCGAGATCCACCTGCTGTCGTCTAACTATGAACTCTACGGAGATATGTCGGCACGGCTGACCCAACTACTACGCGATGCCTGCCCTGCAATTGCGCCCTACTCAATAGATGAAATGTTCGTCTACCTGGAAGGATTAACCACAGAGCAGTGTGAGAGGCTGGGGCGAGAATTGCACCATCGTATTCGCCGCCATTTAGGGTTACCGGTGTGTGTTGGGCTGGCACCCACCCACACGCTCGCCAAATTAGCCAATCACCTTGCCAAGCAAGACCCACATTACCAAGGCGTTTGCCTGCTTAATGGACAAGATCACACGACGCAGGCGCTGCTCAAACGTACGCCGGTGGGCAGCGTGTGGGGCGTCGGCCATCGGCTTGCCGGGCGCTTAGCGATTGGCGGCGTGACCACCGCTTGGGACTTGCGTCAAAGCGACGACAAGCAGTTGCGCAAGCGCTTCTCTGTGGTGCTGGCGCGCACCGCGCTCGAGCTGCGTGGCACGCCTTGTATGGAGATGAACGCCCTGGATCAACCGCGCCAACGCATTATGACCTCGCGCTCTTTCGGCCAGCCCACCGGCGTTTTTGCAGAAGTACATAATGCACTGCGGCGCCACGCCCAGCGCAGCGCTGAAAAACTTCGCGAGCAACGTAGCTTAGCTCGTGCGGTGATGGTATTTCTCAACACTAACCGTCATCGCCGCGATCAGTTGCAATACTTCCCGCAGGCGCTGATCGCCCTGCCCTCACCCAGCGACGATACCCGGGTGATCCTTGATGCCGTACGCCAAGGCCTTGAGCAGATTCATCGCCCCCGCTACCAGTTCATGAAAGCTGGCGTGATGCTGCTGGATTTAGTGGATGCAGAGCAGCACCAGCTTTCGCTGCTGCATCCGCCAGTCCGTGATCGCCATCCGTTTTTAATGGCAACCGTGGATCAGATCAACCAGCGCATGGGGCAAGGCACTATCAGCTTTGGTATGACGGATGCCCCTGCTGCTTGGCAACTGCGCTGCGCCCACCGCTCAGACCGCTATACCACGCGCTGGGACGAGTTGATGAAAGTGGGCACTCACCCCGGCGCAGTCGCCGACGCCGAGGCAAAGCAGAAAGAGAAGCAGAAAAAACACCAGGCGTTAACCAGCGCTAAGCGCAGTACGCAGCCGCGGGCTTAAGGTTTCTCCAAGCGCGACCATGGCAAACAGAATCCCCAGCAACCAGGGCCAGTGAGCCGCAAACGAGACCTGATAAACGCCCAGCGCGTCGACAAAAATCACCACAATGCCCAGCGGGCTAACGTAGCGCACCATGGTCAGCCACAGCGCATAAGGCAAGGGGGCAAGCCCCAGCTCGTCGCGGAAGGTCTCGCTTTTCAGCACAAACCCCGCTACCACTACCGTGCCCAGACCACCCAACGGCATCATCCAGCGCGAGGTTAGATAATCCAGCCAGTCAAAGAAGTTCTTACCGGCCAGTGTCCAATCCGCGCCCAGGTTAAACGACAGCATCGCCAGTGTGCTAATCAACCACAGCACAATACCGGTGCCCCAGGCGGCTGCCGGACGCGAGATACCTTTGTTGTCGCACAGCCAGGAAACCGTGGCTTCGACCATAGAGATCGAAGAGGTCAGCGCTGCCATAGAGAGCATCAGGAAGAACAGAATGCCAAACAGGGTGCCCAGCGGCATCGCCTGGAAGGCCAACGGCAGGCTCATAAAAATTAGCCCAGGGCCTTCGCCGGGGTTCATGCCATTGGCGAAAATAACCGGGAAGATCGCAAGCCCCGCCATCAAGGCAACAACGGTATCCGCCACCGCCACACTCACCGTGGTGCGGCCAATAGAGGCGTCTTTAGGCAAGTAGCTGCCGTAGGTCAGAATCGCCCCAGAGGCCAGCGAGAGGGTGAAAAACGCATGGCCCAGCGCTGCCAGCAGGCCCTCGCTAGAGAGGCTGCCCGCATTGAACGAGAACAGAAAGTTAACCGCGGCGCCAAAACCACCGGAAAACATACCAAAGCCAATCAGCACCACCAGCATGATCACCAGCCCCGGCATCATCCAGCTAACGCTCTTCTCAATTCCCTGCTGCACGCCTTTACCCACGATCAACATGGTGGCCAGCGTGACCAGGGTGCTCCAGAAACCGAGGTTCAGAGGATTGGCGTTATTGGCCCCGAACACAGCGGCCATCTCATCAACGCTGCTGCCCGCGAGCCCCCCGGTCAGCATCTTCCACAGATACGAGAACGACCAGCCCGCCACCACCACGTAAAACGACAGGATCATAAAGCCGCAGAGCATGGCCATCCAACCAATCAACGACCAGGCCGATGAACGGCCAGACTCATTGACCACGCGCCGTATGGCATCCACCGGGCTACCACGCCCCCGCCGACCAAACGCGATTTCGACCATCATCACCGGCACACCCACGGCAAAGATGCACGTTAGATAGACCAGCACGAAGGCGCCGCCGCCAAACTCCCCAGTCATGTAGGGGAATTTCCAGATATTGCCTAGCCCCACCGCCGAACCGGTGGCCGCCAACATAAACCCCCAGCGGCCTAGCCATTGGGTGCGAGGTTGCCTAGAAGAGGTCATTTGCCCATATCCCGTAGAAAAAGGCGCTCATCCTAAAGGATTTCGAGGGTAATGCCCACTAGGCCCCAGTTCCTAGGCGTACACCATGGCTTTTGCGGCGGCATCCAGGCGTTGAGCGGTTTGATCGACCCGGCGCAAACAGGCCAGCAGCACCGCGCCAAGCGTTACAAAACCGCCCGCCAACCACAGCCCAACACCATAGTGGCCAGAGGTTTCAGCCAACATACCGGTTAATGCCGGGGCGCATATCTGGGCGGCGCCGTATGCCAGAGTCATCTGCCCCATTAGCCGCGCGGGGCTGGAAGGATAGAGCCTACCTGCCATGGTCAGCACAAGGCTGACGCAACCAAGGAAGGTACCGCCATAGAGCACCGCACTGAGCAGTACCACTGCTGAGTTCGCGGTAATCGCAGGCAGTACGATCCCCACTACCTGAATCCCCATGGCGAGAATCAGCGCCCCTAAATAGCCCACTCGACGGGCGACCAGATCCCACAGCATCACCGCTGGGGCGGCGGCTAAACCGGCCAGAGCGAACGTCCAGTTGCCCATCCCCGCCAGCAGCGGCTCACGCTCAACGATGGCAACTAAGAAGGTAGCGCTGATCACATAGCCATAACCGGCGCAAAAGTAGGCGGCGAGCATCCAGCGCATAAAAGTACGTGTTGGCGGCGTAGCGGTTCGGCTACTCGCCACGTGAGCCCCCTCTAGCGGCCTTTCCGGCCGCGGCAGCCAGCGCCAGGCAGGCACCAGCAGCACGGCACCCAGCAGGCTAAAGCCCCACCATTGGGTCTGCCAGCTAAAGGAAAACTGGAGCATCATCTCTACTGCCACCGCCGCGACAATCATGCCTAGCCCCAAACCGGCAAAATGAATTCCCAGCTCGCCGCGCTGGCGATGTTGGATTAACCAGTGAAGAATCAGCCCTGACGCTAATAGCATTGCAGCGCTGCTTGAAAGACCCGCCAGAAAACGCAACCCCGCCCAAACCCAGAAGTGATCGGTAAGCGCCATACCCGCAGTCGTGATTACCGCCAGGATTAACCCGCAGCGAAATAGCGTGTCTTTGATATAAATACTGTGAATAGAGGCGGCCAGCACGGCCCCCAGCATATAGCCCGCGTAGTTAACCGCAGCCAGCCAGCCGCCATCGGCATCACCCATCCAGGTCTGCTGCTGCATCACCGGTAGCAATGGGGTATAGGCAAAGCGCGCGATGCCAACACATAATATTTGGCTAAAAACGCCCGCCAACAGCACTTTGAAGCGCTGGGCACCTAGCGTTGCGACGGTCATGGGGCTGCTCCTGAACGGCTCTTTAACGACGACTGAGCGGACGTTATGTTAATTAGCGTGCGTATTTTATCGTCATAGTAAGGCCTTTCAGGCAGCGGGTCATGACCACCTAAGTCGAGGAGCGAGGTTAAAAAGGTTTAGCTCGCATCAACCTCCATGCTTAACAGCAAAAACGATAGCGTCTTGCCATGCCCATCCAAGTTGAGCGCGCCATTAACGCCGCCCTGCAGCACGTCATCGATCACGAAGTTCATGCCCGCCAAATTAGGCAAAGGGTAACGCCGCACTCGGCTGGCACCGCGGTGGGCAAACAGCGCCAGCACCCGCTCCTCGGTTACCTGCTCCAGCAAGGTGGCGTAGTGGTCTGGGTCATAGGCAAACAGTGCCACGTTAAGCCGTTCACCTTTGTCACCAGCACGGGCATGGGCGAGTTGATGAAGAGCGATTGAGGAATGCGGGCTTACCGCTGTTTGCGTGTGTTCAGTTTGCAACATAGCGTTCACTCCTGCGTTCGCCGAGCGGCGATGATTCAAACAGACTGGCATGGGGATGAATATCGCTACGCTTTACCAAATAAGAAGCGGTAAACACTCGCCTTTGAAATTGACGCCGCACGCCGCCGCCACCCGCGGGCCCGGCACAATAAAGCGCCAATAGCTCCTGGGTGGCGCGGGCTACCCAGCGCCGCTCGCTGTGCTCGGCCGCCAGTCGCAGCCGATAATCGCCGCTGGCAGACGCTGAAGCGCTACGCTGCAGCTCACCGCTATCGCTATCGAATACGCTGGCCAAGCCAATGATATCCAAGCGGGTACGCAGCTCGGCAGGGGCTCGAAACACCAATCGTTCACGCAGTACCTGCGCTGCAAGCTGGGCTCGTGCCAACGCGTTCGGGCCGGCATAGGAAATTTCCGCCTCGCCCTGCCAACCGCCTTCATAGCACACGGTGGTTTTTAGCCGCTCAGGCGCAGGCTTGCCGCGAATTCCTGTCACCGCCACGCGATTGGGTGACAACTGACGCACCTCTGCGTGGGAAAGATCCACCGTGACATCCGGAGTCAGATAATTCGCCGGGTCATGCACTTCGTAAAGCAGCTGTTCTTTCACCGTTTGCTCGGTAACACAGCCGCCGGTATTGGCAGGCTTGGAAATAATAAGGCTGCCATCCTGCTCCACTTCAATAATCGGATAGCCCACCGTGGCGAGCCCGGGCACGTCTTTAAAGCCAGGATCGGCAAAGTAGCCGCCGCTTACCTGGGCGCCACACTCAGCCAAATGCCCCGCCATCATGCCGCAAGCCAGGCGATCCCAATCGTCCCAACGCCAATCGAAGTGGTGCATCAGCGGCGCTAAAAACAGCGCCGGGTCGGCTACCCGTCCGGTGACAACCACATCCGCCTGCATAGCTAACGCCTCAGCCAGCGCCTTGGCACCCAGGTAAACGTTGGCTGAGATCAGGGCGTCATCACTTGGCATATCCAGCCGCTCGGCCTCCCAACGCTGTAAGTCCAAGCTATGTAGCTGCTGACGGATATCGTCACCGTGCACCTGGGCTATGCGCACATCCCCGCGCCCAAGCTGTGTTGCCAAGTCAGCAATTACCTGACAAGCACCACTGGGGTTCGCCGCACCGAAGTTGCCTAAAATCTTAATGTCGTGATCCAGGCAGTCGCGCAGCACTGGCGCCAGCAGCTCGTCTAACAGCGGTTCAAACCCGCTTTCGGGATCATCACGCATCGCGCGGTGGGCTGCCGCTAATGTCCGTTCACCCAGGGTTTCAAAAACCAGTGCAGAGGGTTGCTGACGTTTGATCAACTCTGCCACCACCGCCACGGCCGCATCGGTACGGTCACCGGAAAAGCCCGCCCCGCTGCCTAATAAAAAGCTCATAGCTGGGTCTCCTTGGCTTGAAGAGAGTGGTGGTCGCCCGCGACAGACTCCAGCTCGTCTCTCAGCAGCGAGCGGCGGCGTATAAATAGCCCAATGATTAGGGCTAGCGCCGCCAGCGTGGTCAGCCAGCCGGGGGTGAGCGCCAGTCCAATGACCGCGATCAGCCCCACGACATCGATCACGCGCTTACCTGTCATGGCTACCCGGGACATCAGCGCGGCGAAGGCCATCACAAACACGACCCCTTGGCAGCTGGCCAAGACGATCTCCAGGGCAGAACCAAACCCTGCCAGGGCTGGGTAGATCAGCAGCAGGAAGGGAATGACATAGATAGCCGCCGCCAAGCGCACTGATTCAACCGCCGCAGGCAGCCAGTTGGTGTCGGCAATGCCTGAGGCCACGAACACCGCAATACATACGGGCGGTGTAATCACCGACAGGGTGGCGAAGTAGAAAACGAATAGGTGGGCAATCAGCGGCTCAACACCGATGGTGGTGAGCGCAGGCGCCAGCACTGATGCCACCAGAACATACGCTGCCGTGGTCGGGATCCCCATGCCCAAAATCAGACACACGCCGCCGACGATAAAGGCGACCAGGAACAGCGATTCGCCGCCCACCGTGACGATCAAGCTGGCTAAGGTCACACCGATGCCGGTCATACCGATCATCGCCACCAGTATCTGCGCCCCGGCCAGCAGCACGCCAATAATCACCATGCCTTTGCCTGCATCGACTAAGCCTGCCACCAGCTTGCCGAGGATCTCGCGCAGCGGCATCTTGGCCATGAGCGCAAAAGGCACGAACGTTAGTACGGTCATTAAGATACCGTAGAACGCCGACATTTGGATCGAACGACCGCTGAGCACGCCGTAAAACAGACCACCCAAAGCGGCCAGAATGGGAATGATACGTTCAGGGCGTATCACGTCTGACCAGCTTGGCAGCTCATCATCAGGCACTACCTGCAGTTGGCGGCGCTTGGCGACGAGGTGAATGGTGACAAACACCCCGAGATAGAAAAGAATCGCTGGCAACAAGGCCGCTAAGGCGATACGCAGGTAACTCTCACCGAGGATTTCCGCCATGATAAATGCCGCAGCACCCAGGATTGGCGGTGCGATTTGGCCGCCGGTCGAGGCCACCGCTTCTACCCCAGCCGCGAAGGGGCGTGGGTAGTTCAAGCGTTTCATCATGGGGATGGTGAAGTTGCCCGTGGTGGCGACATTGGCCACCGCGCTACCGCTGACCATGCCAAACAGCCCGGAGGCCACCGTGGCCACTTTGGCAGCACCGCCCGGTGAACGGCCGCTGATACGCAACGCCAGATCCATAAAGGTATTGCCGCCTCCGGTATGTAGCAGCAAACAGCCGAACAGTACGAAAGCGGCGATGGTAGTCGCAGCGACGCCCACCAGCATGCCCCACACGCCTAAGTCACCGAGGTAAATGGTTTCGGTCATGTAGTAAAGATCAAACCCGCGGTGGCCAAGCGGCCCTGGAATGGCGGCCCCAAACCACGCGTAGGCTAATCCCACTAACACTAACAGTGGAAAGATCACGCCGATGGCGCGCCGCGAAAGCTCCAGAATCGCCACCAGCAGTACGCCGGACAGCAGCATATCCCGAGGTGTTGCCCAGGGGAGTTCGACCAGAATTTGTTCATAGTTAAGCGCCACATAGCCACAGGCAAACACCACCCCCACTGCCAGCACCGCATCAATCGCAATGCCCAGCGGGCGCCAGCGCTTGCCTGCGCCTAGCGGATAGACGGCAAGCCCTAGCAGGATGACCAGCGCGAGAAAGATACTCCGCTGAATCAAGCTCTCGAACGGCCCAGTGGCGGAGGTATAAAGGATTAGCCCGCCCAGCAGGAGCGCCAAGCCTTTGGTAACTGTCTCGCGCATGATCATCTTCTCCAATGGGCCTTACTGGACTGGCTGCAAGGCATCGGGGATGTCATACCCCTGCTCTTCGAAATAGCGCGCAGCGCCAGCATGCAGTGGCACGGTGCCAACCTCCAGGGTCATCTTCGCCATATCCGCATCCTGCATGGCAGCGAAGGCGTTAACCTGCGGCTCTGGGTTTTCCATCACCGCTTTGACGATTTGATAGGCGGTTTCTTCATCCATATCCGGATGGGCGTGCACGGCCACACCAAAGGCCCAAGTGGTGTAGGCAGGAATACCCTCTGCGGCCCCTTCCCGCACATCGACAATCGCCACATCGGGCATTTCGCTGCGCAGTGTGTCGGCCTGCTCTTGGTCAAGCGACAGCACGCTAATCGGTGTGAAAGTGGCGATATCCATGGAGGAGCCATCCAGGCGTTCTCCGACCCCCGATTTTACCGACCCCATCACTCGGCCATCTTTCATGGCGTCGACCATATCGGTGGTAGAACCACGTACATAATCCGGTTCGATGCCAAGTGCGCGCATTACCGCTTCGGTGGTTTTCTCAGTAGCTGACCCCGTGATCCCTGGATTGAAGCGAACACCGTTTAAGTCAGCGAAGGTTTCCACCCCTGCATCCTGGCGCATTACGGTATTCTGCGGTGCCACGGTGTAGACCCAGAGCAGGCGGTTATCGACGGGGCGGCCTTCAAAATCCTCCTCACCGGCGTAGGCGTGATAACCCGTATTGGTGGTCACCAGGCCCATATCGATTTGGTTGCGGCCTAAACGGCGCAGGTTATCCACAGTGGCACCGGTTTCGGCAACCGAAGAACTGATCCCTTCGACTTGATTATTAATAATCTGATTGACTGCCACAAAGTAGCTGTAGTGGCTGGAGGAGCTTGAGGTAGAGCCAATCAACAGGCGCTCATCAGCGTGAGTAGCAGCAGCGGCCAGCACCGTGGCACTGGCCACCATGGCAGTAAGTAGCGTTTTCATTGTGTCTCCGAAGCTCGCAAAGCGAGCTATTGTTATTGTAGAGCGGCTTTTTATGTAAAACGGTGATCGCGACGCTGTTTGCATGCGATACAGCAAGCATGGTCTGCCAGTTTAATTTTGTATATTGAATAGTTTTTAATTTATGTTTTACTTTCTAAATGAATCCAAGCATCCAGCAGTTGCGTGTTTTTGTTGCCGTCGCCCACTCGCGCAGCCTTGCAGAGGCCAGCGAGCGCGTGCACCTTTCCCAACCGGCGATTTCGATCGCCCTGCGTAAACTTGAGGAGAACGTCGGTGGTGCACTGTTTGCCCGTACCACGCGGCAGCTCGCGTTAACACCGGAAGGCGAAGCCTTTCTGCCCGTTGCCGTGCGGCTCCTGAATGATTGGAACGAAGCCTTTGAGGATCTCAACGACCAATTTTCCAAACAGCGCGGAAAGGTAACCGTGGCCGCCCTGCCTACTCTGGCGGCAGGACTATTCCCGCGGGTCATTAAGCTTTTTCACGAGGCTTACCCACGTATTAACCTCAGCCTGCACGATGTGCTGGCCGATCAAATCAATCAAATGGTGCGCGAAGGTCGCGCCGACCTGGGTCTTTCCGTGCCGCCAAGCGACGCAGACGACTTGACGTTTGACCCCGTCCTCGAAGACAGCTATGTGGTCGTTTGCCCCTGCGGGCATCCATTGCTGGCGCAATCAGCCGTCGCCTGGAGCCAACTCGCGGCTTATCCGTTTATTGGTATCAATCGCCTTTCCAGCTCGCGCCAGGATATTGACCGCATTATGCAGAGCGTAGGAGAACGGCTGGATATCTTGTGCGATGCGCGCCAGATCGCCACGGTAGGCCGCATGGTAGCTGCGGGATTAGGTATTAGCGTGCTGCCCTCGCTCAGTTTTCGGCAAATTGCCGCCGATGGTATTGAGTACCGCCCGCTGGTGGAGCCGACCATTCGCCGTGAGCTGGGCATTATATTGAGCCGCCGTCACCCTCCATCCGCCGCCACCAGCGCCCTGCGCGAGCTAATTCATCACCATGAATAAGCGTCTTTCTCTACACACAGTGCGGGAATCTGGCAGACTAGAGGTGATTAACATCCACCTAAAAATGAGTGAGCGACAACGATGAGCGATAGTGCAAAACCCTGGACACAACCAATGCCCGACGCGCAGTTCAAACTAATGCGCGATATTCTTGCCGCCCCCAGCCCCGTAGGCCTGGAAGCTGCCATGACCTACGGCGTGCTCAAGCCGCATTTTGAGAGCTTCGCGCCTAAAAGCTGGCACCTTCACCAGTTTAAGGGCAACGCGGGCGTTGTGCTGGACACTCACCCCGGCCGCGACGACATGTTCAAGGTCATGCTGATCGGCCATGCGGATAAAATCCGCATGCAGGTGCGCTCGATTGGCGAAGACGGCAAGATCTGGATCAACACCGACTCCTTTCTGCCCACCGTGCTTATCGGCCATGAAGTGAAGTTGTTCAGCGAAGACCCCGACGCCCCCGGTAGCTACCGCTGCATTGAAGGTGGCACGGTCGAGGCACTGGGCGCGATTCACTTCTCCGATCCTGCCCAGCGCGATGGCAGCAAAGGCCTGAAAAAAGAGCAGATCTACCTGGATCTACAGATCCACGGCGAGAATAAAAAGCAACAGGTGCTGAACCTGGGCGTACGGCCCGGCGATTCGATTATTTTCGACCGCCCTATCCGCCCCGGCTTTAGTCCCAATACCTTCTACGGCGCTTACCTGGATAACGGCCTAGGCTGCTTTGTGACCGCCGAAGTGGCGCGTTTGATCGCCGAAGCAGGTGGCACCCAAAATGTGCGCGTGCTGTTTGCGATTGCCAGCTACGAAGAGATTGGCCGTTTCGGCAGCCGCGTGATGGCGGGCGAAATGAAGCCAGATGCCTTAATTGGCGTCGATGTAAACCACGACTATGTGGCTGCGCCCGGTATTGGCGACAAGCGCATGCAGCCACTGGAGATGGGCAAAGGCTTCACCATGGCGGTGGGCTCGATTGCCAGTGAACAGCTCAACCGCATTATCGCCACGGCCGCGAAAGAGCAGGACATTCCGCTGCAGCGCGATATTGTCGGTGTGGATACGGGTACCGATGGCATGGCAGGCGTATTGGCGTCTATCGATAGTGCCGCTACCTCAATTGGCTTCCCTATTCGCAACATGCACACCATCTCAGAAACAGGCCATACCCAGGACGTGCTGGCGGCCATCCATGCCCTCACCCATACCCTGCAAGCCCTGGATGCCATGCCTGACCTACAGCGTGAATTCCTGGATAACCACCCGCGCTTAGACCAAGCGAGCCCGCTCACCCATCAAGGCGGCGACAAGCCTGACAGTGAGAAGGGTGACAGCAAAGACGAGAGCAGCGAAGGCAAAACAGTTAGCCAAGGCAACGACAGTAAGAAAAGTAAGAAAAAAGCGAAGAAATAAAACAAGCGTATAAAAAAGAAGCCCCGGCCACTCCCTGGCTGGGGCTTTATCAAACCTTCCTTGATTCGTCTTCACAAACATCCTGTTTGTGCATCCATGAGCGTAAGCTTCCCTAGCTTTATCTTCCCTGTTGCCACTTCCTTATGCTGTGTACTCACAGTGAACCTTAAAACACTCTATTTATCTAACCTATGTTATTAAACCGGAAAAAATTTATCTTTTTTTATTCAGATTAACTGCACCTATTTAAAGCACGCTTTTTTATATGGCACATATGCCTTGCAGCGCTATACTATTAAAAGTATCGGCAACGATGCTACTCTACACGGACGTTACCACGCCTGAACCATCATCAAACTTAATGGTAGGAGGTCAGCGTGCGAGACATTATTATTAGCAGCAAAGTCAACGGGCTGGATGTCATCTGTCGCCATTGTGGCAACAATGAGTCACCCAAAAACCCGTTTTTGAACCGCTTCCGTTTAGAAGGCACCGGTAAAAACAGTACCACCGTACGCTGCCTGAACTGTCAAACAGCGGTTGAAATACCCTTGAGTGAGTTAAGCTCGCTTTATTATCACTATGCTTGTTAAAACAATCGCTTACCAACTTAAGCGGTTATTATAAAAAAGGCTTATCTTTGTGACCGCTGCCTTTTTACTATCAACAGCAATACATTATTAACGAAAGCGTCATAAGAGCTTAATTAAATTTTTATTTATTTCAGGGTAAAAAAAACCCGGCCACTCCTTGGCCGGGTTTTCATCTGTTCTTCCCTGATCTTGCACCACAAACATCCTGTTTGTGCATCCTTGTGCTACACAAGCAATCCTTGCTTGTTCTTCCCTGTCGCGAGTTCCCTTCGCTGTGTGCACACAGTGCGCTTTATAACAGCGGGTTTATCTAACCTGTGATATGTAGCGGCAAATAAATTGTTTTTTAACGGATTTTTGGATTTTAAATAGCATTTTAGCCAAGCAAGTTTTTGACGACGATTGTTATAGCAACATTTTCAGCGGCATCCATAGCCCCATCAGCACCATGGCGATATTTTCTGTCAGCGATACAAACCCTAGTGGCACATTGCTGCTTCCGCCAACGCAGGCACATTTCAACTCACGCTTATCCACGTACACGGCTTTAAAAACCGACACCGCGCCCACCGTGCCGATAAACAGCGCCAGCGGTGCTGCCAGCCAAAGCATGGCACCGGCCAGCATTAGTATCCCTGCCAAGGTTTCTGCGTAGGGGTACACATAGCTGTAAGGGACATAGCGCTGAGCCAGTAAGTCGTAGTTAAGGAACATCGAGCTAAAGCTCTCTACATCCTGCAGCTTCTGCAAACCCAGCAGCACCATGGCCGTGGCCACCGCATACTCAGGCATTCGTGCTGCCACTAAGGTGCCATTGGCAACCCAGCTAATCGCCAGACCGATGAGCAAAGCGGTAACAAAAATCGCGATCACTGGCCGATATGCGGTCTCTTTTGCACTTGGCACGCTCATGCCTAAATGCTCACGAACCTCTTCATAGCCGCCAATACGTTTATCACCTATATAGGTTTGCGGAGTGGTATCGACATTCTCCTGGGCCTTGAACGCTTCAATTTCATCTCGGGATGTAAGCGGATGGTCATCAACCTGATAGCCTTTGCGTTTTAACAAATCGACTGTTTTCATACCGAATGGGCAGAGATGTTCCGCGGTTTTCATCCGATAGACGCGTGCTGTCTCCATGTTAGTCGCCTCCTTGTTGCGCTGCTGAGAACTGCGCTGTTGAGAACATAGCTAATTAAAAATAAATAACCTATCTCCCTATAAGCATAGTCAGAATCTAATCGGCACCCAAAAATACAAACGGCGAGGAGAGCCTCGCCGTCGTCACCAAACCCGGTATTAATACCGGCGGGTTATTTCGTCAGCCACGCCATTAGCGTTTCAGCCGTGAGCGCTGAGGAAGGCGGGTTTTGCCCTGTGATCAGTTGGCCATCTTCACGTACGTAAGGAGTGAAATCATCCGCTTTGCTATAAATCCCGCCGCACTTTTGCAAGGCATCTTCAACGAGATGCGGCACGATATTGGTCAAGCCCACAGCCTCCTCTTCGCCGTTAGTAAAGCCCGTTACTTGGCGGCCTTTTACTAGCGGTTCACCAGCGCTGTCTTTAGCATTTACCAACACTATCGGCGCGTGACAAACCGTGGCAACCGGCTTGCCTTGGGCGATAAAGGTTTCGATCAAGCGAATCGAGTCCGCGTCGTCAACGAGATCCCATAGCGGGCCATGGCCTCCGGGGTAGAATACCGCATCGAAATCATCAGCCTTCATGTCGCTCAAGCGATGGGTAGCGGCAAGCTCCGCGTTAGCTTTTTCATCTTGCTTAAAGCGGCGCGTTTCATCGGTTTGGCTATCGTCTGCGTCACTTTTTGGGTCAAGCGGCGGCTGCCCACCCTTGGGCGATGCCAACGTTACTTCAGCACCCGCGTCTTTAAAGACATAATAAGGGGCTGCCAGCTCTTCGAGCCAAAAACCGGTTTTATTACCGGTATCACCCAACTGATCGTGAGACGTCAGTACCACTAAAATACGCTTGCTCATATCTCTCTCCTGGCGGTGGAAAATGAGGCAATTAAAATGCGTTACGGTTAGTTAGTGGGGGTCTGGATGGCGGAATGCAAGGAGAAACGACAAGTGAACATCGAAGCGCGGGATTTTTATCGCAGTGGTCCTGACCATCGCCAGGGGCAAGCCAGCAGTTTTGCCCTGATCCGGCGTCAGTTTGATTTTCGCTCCATTGAGATTGGACGCTGGGTAACCAACGCTGAGCGCGACCGTGCCGCGGAGCTGTTTCATGATGCACTGTGCGATCTTATGTTGATTTTACAGGGAACAGAGGCGTTGATTTCCCTACGCGGCTCAATCGCGCTGCAGTACGGCAGCGGTGGTCGACCGGGTGTTTCTGCCCACTATGACCCCAGCCAACGCAGTTTTGCGCTGGCTAAAAACGCTGGCCCCGGCAGCATTGCCCACGAGTGGTTTCATGCGTTTGATCACTATATCGCCAGTAAGTGCTTTCGCGGCACGCCCGTCGGCATGTTCGCATCTACCGCCTGGCTCGCCGATGCGACGCCCATTGCACACCCTCTGAATCAACTGCTGAGGCATTGCTTCAAGGCCGTACTGCTTCGACCAGCGGGTGATCAGCCTAGCGAGCTGTTTCAACGTTCAGTACAGATGGATAAAAAACTTGGACAGCTCTATTACAGTAAACCCGAAGAGCTCTGCGCACGCGCTTTTGAAGCGTTTGTGCAGGATGCGGCCATCACCAATCACTTCCTGGTCAAAGGCACCAAGGCCTCTCCTGAAGCGGAAAGAGGTCTTTACCCACGGGGTGCACAGCGGGAACAGATCAATGCAGCGTTCAGCGACTACTTTGGCAGGCTGGGGAAAGCGTTGCGGAATGCAGAGTAAGCATGACGGCGCTCGACAGGCTCTGCTGCCGAACGCCGTGGGTGTATAAAGCAGCTTCACCTAGGTAGAGCACTTCGTAATATCTGCGCGTTTCGTGGTGTGCAGCACCGCCATCAGATAGCACAATGCAAGCGCTAGAAAGCCCAGCAGGTCACTGATCCATTCGGGGTAGATCATCAGTGCGGCAGGCAGCAGCAGCGCACAACGCATGCGCACTCCCACCGAACCTATTCGATAAAGGTATCCTTCCATCGCCGCTGCCACCAACCAGATCGCGGTCATGGCTGTAAAAGCGGAGGCCATCACGCTCAACAGGGGGCCCTGCAAAATCAGCGATGGGTTGAGCACAAACAGGAACGGCAGTACGAACAGCACGGCTCCCAACCGCACGGCATACAGGCTCGTTCGGGTGCTGTTGGCGCCGGCAACACCGGCAGCAGTAATGGCGGCTAGCGCCACGGGTGGAGTGATATAGGAGAGCATTCCCCAGTAAAGAATGAACAGGTGGCTGGCAAGAGGATTGAGGCCAGCACCCACTAGCGCTGGCGCAAGCAGAATCGACAGGAAGATGTAGCATGCGCTGACCGTCATTCCCATCCCGAGGATAAAGCTGGTAATCGCCCCCGCCGCCAGCATCAGGGGAATGCTGTCACCTGCATACAACAGCAGTTCGCGAGAGAAAGCCCCTGCAACCCCCGTATAGGAAAGCCCACCGACCACCAAACCGATACCGGCCAAAACGGCGACCAGACTCCCCACCCCGTGTGCCAACTGATAGAAAAAATCCAGCAGTTGGCTGATACGCAGCCGCTGCTGACGGCGCACCAGTGCAATCGCCAGCAATATCAGGGTGGCATAATAAGGCGCCTGACTTTCCAGACGCATGACAAGCAGCATGTAGATCAGCACGCCCAAACTGAGTAGGTACGGCCATCCAGAGAGCAGCGTGTCACGCACCCTGGGAATATCCTTGGCGGGCATGCCCATGAGGCCTTTGCGGGCAGCATAGTTATCTACCTGAAGCAGCAGGGCCAGGTAGAAGAGCACCGCAGGCAGCAACGCCGCCAGCATTACCTCACCGTAACTGACGCCTAGGAAGGAAGCCATGATGAAGGCAACGGCCCCCATAACGGGCGGCATCAAGGTTCCGCCCGTGGAGGCGCACGCCTCTACGGCAGCGGCATATTCGCGTGAATAGCCACTGCGCTTCATGGCAGGAATGGTAATCGTCCCTGTGGTCAGGATATTGGATACCGCACTACCGGATAAGCTGCCCATGAAGGCACTGGAAACGACGGCCACCTTGGCGGGCCCGCCGCGGCTTCGGCCCATCAATGCAGTGGCGAAATTCATAAAGAACTCACCGCCACCGGTGATGGTTAGCGCAATCCCAAATACGACGAAGCCGATAATCAGGTTGGCGACGACCTGCATCGGCACGCCCACAATGCTTTCCGCCCCCATGACATGGGCTCGGATGGTTTCCCCCCATCCAAAACCATTACTCCACAGGAAACCAGGCATGTGGCCTGCATAGAGCGGATAGAGCCCAAATAGCAGTGCCACGGCAAAAACCGCCCAGCCACCACAGCGGCGAACGCCCTCCAGCACCAGTAGCAGCATCATTGTTGCCACCAGCGTTGCTTCGAGCGGGGCGAAATACTCCCACCCTTGCTGGGTCATGCGCAGGCCATTAAGGCCAAGGTAGATGGCGCCACCAAGAGCAGCCCCCGCCAGCACCCAGTCATACCAGGGCAGGCGTTCGTTATCAGCCTTACGAGCCGGAAAGATCAGTAGTGCCACCGATAGGAACAGCCCTATCAGATAGTAGATAAAGGCATTACCGATCGGATAGAACCCCAACAGCTTGAGGGCAAAGGTTTGGTTGATCGTCATCAACAGACCGACGGCTCCCAGCCCCATCACTATCCACCTTGCCGAACCTTCCAATCGCTCTTGACTTGAATTGCTCATGATGTCGCTCCCAGTGACATATCCACCCGTGGTCAAAGCGCGCCAATCACTTCTTGCCGGCGAGCCTCCCAACGTTCGGCAAGCGCATCCCCTTCGAGGTCTGGCTCCTCGTTCAGCAGGCTATCCCAAGCTTGTTTCAGTGCTTCCAGGCGGGCGAGGCGGTTATCGTTCCATGTCTGCATCTCCTCGCTCCATAGCCCTTTCTCTTCCATATAGCGGATAGCCCCAGGGTGGAAAGGTATATCGATAGGTGGCACGCCGGAGTCCTCGATTGCCCAGCGGTGAATGGCAGCGGTCGCGTCACGATAAAGGTCATAACTCTCATCCAGGCTCTTGATGAACTGGTAGACCTCTTCTTCGTCACGATCAGCCATGGCTACGATGATCGGGTAACGGTAAGCAAGCATGTTGGCGGGAGATTCTTCGTTTAGCCCAGAGCCAATGGTTTCACGGAATGACTGGAAGACAGGGGCCACCTGGTTCATGCGCGCCCAGCCCTCTTCGTCATCGGCAGGAATATCTACCCAGCGAATACCACGAGAAGACTCTTCCAGCTCATAAAGCTGGCTGGCGGTGGTGGTCGTGCAGGTGGCATCGGCCCGATCCTCGACCAGCGAACTCATGGCGGCGCCGTGAGTCGGGAACATCACCGCCTCCACATCGTCGCGCCCCAGCCCTGCAAAGGCCAAGATCGCATCACATTTCACATTGACCGAAGGGTTGCCTGCCACGTAGGCAACCCGTTGCCCCCGCAAGTCTTCGAGCGTGTGGATATTGGCGTCGGCGGCCGATGGCACACCGAAAGTAGACGGTCTTCCTGCAACGGCTCTGAGGTCTTGTGGCCCCCAGCGACGCTCACTGAAGTCGTAACTTCCTTCCGTTGCAAAGAAGGACTCCGTGGCCAGAAAGGCATAGTCAGCTCGGCCGCTCACCAGGGGCTGCAATCGCCCAATAGCCGATCCCGCAGGCTGGATACGTATGCGGGTGTTGTAGCCCTTGCCAAAGGCATCGGCGATGGCGGAGGCCTCCGAGTGTCCTTGCGAGCCCACATCATAGGCGGTCCATGTCATGGTGCTGGGAAGCTCTGTGGCCGAGGCCGTATTGGCTAGAACGGCAAAAACGGTGGAGATAAGGCCAGTGGTCAGGTGCGTGCGTTTCATGGTTTTGCTCTCATGTTGTGTTGTTATTGGCGTAACGTTAATTGTGCTTATTTTTCAGCCCTTAGGATTGGGCAATGGTGTACATCGTGTTGTGCAAAAGGCTTCATGCCACCGGCACATCCGGCAGCACGCCTTTCGCTCTAAGGTGTTCTATTTGTTGCACGGTCAATCCTGCTTCATGAAGGATTGCGTCGGTATGTTCGGCAAAGCGTGGCGGTGGCGTTTCATAGCGTGAGGGCGTACGGGCTAGCTTGATCGGCGAGCCTGTGCCCTTGTAATGGCCGATATTGACGATCATATCGCGGTGCTGGGTATGCGGATGCGCCAGCGCTTGCGTGGTATCGAGTACGGGCCCGCAGGGAACGCCGATGCGCATCAACCGGTCGGCGAGCTTATCCCCTTCCCACCTGGCCATGGCACTCTCCAGCACATCACGCAGTGCATCGCGGTTACCCAGGCGGGCACCATTGGTTGCAAAGCGTTCATCCTGGCTAACGTCGTGGCATTCGAGCAACTCGCATAAGCGCGCGAACTGCACATTATTGCCAACCGCCAGAAAAATCGGCTGTGTCGCCGTCCGGTAGACCTCATAAGGGGCAATATTGGGATGTTCATTTCCCGTGCGGCGCGGCGGCGGCCCACCGTAGAATACGTTGGGAAAGTGGGGATGCATCAAGGAGAGCCCGGAGTCGAACAGTGCTGTTTCGACAAACTGCCCAAGCCCGCTGCGCGTACGCTCATGGAGAGCCAAGGTGATACCGATGACGGCATTCAGGCCGGTCACGATATCGACAATGGGTAGCCCCACTCGCAGTGGCTCCCCCTGTTTCTCACCGTTGACACTCATCAGTCCCGCCATTGCCTGGATGATGGCGTCATAGCCAGGCAAACCGCCCATCGGACCATCAGCACCAAACCCACTGATTCGGCATTGGATCAGACGAGGAAAGCGCGCGCTGAGAATGTCATAGCTCAGTCCCCACTTTTCCAGGGTTCCCGGCTTGAAGTTTTCCACCAGCACATCGGCGCCCTCCAGCAGTTGTAGTAGCAGAGCCTTGCCGTCAGGATGGCGAAGATCCAGCGCCATCCCGCGCTTGCTGCGGTTCAAGCCGTGGAAATAGGAAGCTGCATCACCTTCGAAAGGAGGCCCCCAGCCGCGGGTTTCATCCCCCCCGGGAGGCTCGATCTTGATCACATCCGCACCGTAGTCACCCAGCACCTGGGTACAGTACGGGCCTCCCAGCACACGGCTAAGATCAATCACCCTGATTCCGCTCAGTGCGCCATTGGTTTTAACCATGACCCACCTCCAGCCCGTGGGAACGCGCCAGTGCTTGAGTATTTACCACCGCAGAGACCTGTTCGTCGGTCATCGGCGTTTCGCTGAGCAGCATCGCCAGCGCTTCCGGCGACGCTCGACTGACCGATAGCGGATCGGGAGGGAGTAGCTTGTGGCGTACCACCAGCCAGGCGAGTGCCAATCGCCGCCTGTCTCCCGTGATCCGGGACGCCTCCCAGGCCATAAGAATGGCGGAGGTAATGTGGTAGAGACTGCTGGCGATCCGCCGCGCGTCGTGCTCGCAGGCAGGATCCTCTGCCAGTGCATTCGCGCTCTCTACTGCCTTGTCGAGGAGCACCTGCAACAGGTGGCGCTCGTGATTCTCAATGGCGGACGCATGCAACTGTTGGTGCAAGTAGTCAGCCAGTACCGGCAAGGTCTGTTCACGCCGAATCGCCCGAAAAACATCCAGGGCAACGATATTGCTGGTGCCTTCCCATATTGAGCCAAGGTGGGCATCACGCAGCACGCGGGCATCCGACCACTCCTCGATGTAGCCACATCCACCACGTACTTCCATGCCATCCCCAGCCACCTTGCGTGCATCCCGCGTGGTGCGGAACTTGATCATGGGTGTCAGGATGCGCAAGAGCTTGGCTGACTGGGTATCCCCCGCATCGGCACGCCGCAGGCACTCTGCCGTGTGGAAGACCATCGTGCGCCCCTGCTCGGCAGTGAGCATCATCTTGCTGAGCTGACGCTGCATAAGCGGCAGCTCGATGAGCTGGCTACCGAACGCCTGCCGATGGCGGGCAATGAAAAGCGCCTCGTTGAGTGAGCGACGCATTAGCCCCGCCGACCGCACCCCGTTCGAGAGACGAGACATGTTGATCATGTCCGTCATCTGCTTGAAGCCCTGCCCCGGCTCTCCCACCACATAAGCTTCGGCGCCTTCGAGCAGGATCTCACCGCTCGCCATGGAGCGAGTACCCAGCTTGTCTTTCAGGCGTACGATGCGGTAATGGTTAAGATCACCATTTTCCAGATACCGGGGCAGCAGGAACAGCGTGAGACCGCGAGTGCCCCGCTCCCCCTGCTCGGGGCGCGCCAATACCATCGCCAGCGCGGCATCAGGGTTAGAGCAAAACCATTTGTCGCCATAAAGGCGCCACTTGCCCTCTTCCTGCCTCGCTTCCGTGGTAATCGCTCCAACATCAGAGCCTGCATCCTGCTCGGTCATGAACATGGCTCCCTGATAGGCCAGATCCATATCCTGTGAGGTCAACGCTTCCAGGTAGCGGTTCACCAACGCTTCGTCGCCAAACTTGCGCAACGTGCGAGTCAGTGCATCGGTCATGCTAAGCGGGCAGCAAAGGCCAAACTCTGCCTGCACGAACAGGTACGTCAGCGCGTACTTCACTACCGGTGGCATGGGTTCCGACCAGTCAAGCACTCCACCGCGGTGCGACATGGCCGCCAGCCCGAACTGCCCATAGGCATACGCTTCCAGGCGTTGATAGGCTGGATGTTTGAGGATCTGCTGACGCTCGGTGCCATTTCGGCTGCGCAGGGCAAGTTCAGGCGGATGCTTGTCAGCCTCGATGGCCAGCGCTTCCAGTTCACCGCCAGCAAGGGCTCCCATCTCGTTGAAGTGGTGTTCCAAGTGCTGACGTAGCGCCGTCGGCAAATAGATATCCAAAAGCTGGGAAAGGGTGGGATCGTTATGGTAACTGTTCTGCCCCCAGGAATCGGGGATATTGCGGTGTATCATTTCATTCACAACGGCGTACCTCTTGGACTTATTATATGTTTTATCGTCACATTAGGCGGGTACGGAGACCGTCTCCAATACTGTTTTAGGATCCATTGATTCAGTTTTATGTATGATTGAAGAACAAGAAACGATAAGGAACGAAGCCAATGGCGCTGACATTTCGACAGCTGCGTTACTTTCTGGTGCTCTCGGAGGAACTACATTTCGGCAAAGCAGCGCAGCGCCTGCATATTTCTCAACCACCACTAAGTGCCAGCCTGCGTCAACTGGAAGAGGAGCTAAAGGTCAAGCTGCTGCTGCGCAATAGCAAACGCGTTACCCTCACGCCCGCCGGAGAAGCCTTCCAGCGCCAGGCACGCCGGATTCTCGAGCAGCTAGAAGACTCGCAAACGCTGGTGCAGCGCATTGCCTCAAGCGCCACCGGCCTGGTGCGTGTTGGGTTTACGCCCGCCATGCTCTTTCGCGGCCTTCCGGAACTGCTCAAACGCCTGCAATCCCGCTATCCCGGCATCGAAATACAATTGATCGAACGCAACTCGGCAGATCAAGTAGAAGCAGTGATGCAGGAGCAGCTCGATATCGGCTTCATCCATTCGATGCCGTTACCCGAGGGAATCGAGTCGGTCATCCTGTCGGACGAACCCTTCCTGTGCTGCTTGCCAGCGCATCACCATCTGGCAGGCCGACGCGAGTTGGCAGTCAAGGAATTAGCCAATGAGCCTATCATCCTGTTTGGTCGCGACCTTGCCCCTCACTATTACGACAGGATCATCGGCCTGTTTCACCACGCAGATGTTAAACCCCATATCTGCCACGAAGTCTCCCACTGGTTGACCATTCTTGCTCTAGTAGCTAATGCGATGGGGGTTGCTTTAGTTCCCAAATCACTTGCCAAAGCCGGTTTTTCCAATGTGAGCTTTCTCCCTCTGACCGATTCAACGACACGACATCAGTCGCACTGCATATGGCGCAGCGATTCGGAGGAGCATGAAGAAATCCGTCAGTTGCTGCTTAACTGCCTAAAAGAACAACAGCAAGTCAGGTAAGCACGGCGCCAAGCCCAGCAGCCCCCTACCTGCCCTACTCCCGCTGACGCATGCTGGTTCCCTCATTCCGTCGTGAGGAAACCGCAGTGCAGTCGTTGTCGCCTACGTGCGAAATAACGCTTTCGCGACTACGCTATAGCAACGCTCACTACTCAAAGGAAGAGAATATGTCTACTACCACTATCGTCGTTATCGTTGCCGTGCTGAGTATTGGCTTCGGCGGAGTGCTGCCTTTTTAAACAGCTTTCTTTATTTTTCCCAAGACAACCCCTGAGAGCCAAAAACAAAAAAGGCCGTCGAGCTAATTGCTTGACGGCCTTTAAAATTCTGTGGCGGAGGGGGAGTCCGCATACTACATGTACAACAGCATCCACAATGATACAACAAGCCACTGATTTATAATAAAATAATAGTCGATACAGTCCAACCACACCCACTCACATACAACGTAAAACATATTAGAAGTATGGGCTGGTGTATGGGCTAAAATGTGGTACGCTAAAAACATACTTCGGGGATAGCGGCTATGGGCAAACTCACGACAAAAGGCGTTCAAAAGCTGGTCAGGGAGTCAAACCCTGGCATGACCAATGATGGGGATGGGTTGTACCTCAAAATTGGCAAAGGTGGCGGCGCAAGCTGGATTTACCGTTTTCGATGGAATGGCAGGTTACGTGACATGGGTCTTGGTAGTTATGCTGACAAAACACTATCAGACGCACGCGAATCAGCCGCAGAAAATCGAAAGCTCGTCAAACAAGGCATCGACCCACTGGCTGTTCGTGAGCAGAAAAATGAAAAAAAGTCCGTGACTGTAACGGTTACCCACTGCGCAGCACGCTATATTCAATCCCACCGTCGCAGCTGGCGAAATGCCAAGCATGCACGTCAGTGGGTAAGCACTCTTAAAACATACGTGCGCCCGGTAATAGGTAACCTACCCGTAGAAGAGGTCACCACTCAGGATATATTGAAGATCCTCACGCCTATCTGGACAGTCAAGAATGAAACAGCTAAGCGTGTTCAAGGTCGAATTGAAAACATATTAGACTTCGCAGCAGCCCATGAGTATCGCGACCAGGTCAACCCTGCCCGCTGGCGTGGCCATCTCGATAAACTCTTAGCTAAGCCGTCAAGGGTTCAAAAGGTGAATCACCATCCTGCTATGCCTTATGATCAGGTAGCGACATTTATGGGCTCAGTTCAGCTCTACAAAAGCATGTCATCAAAAGCACTACTATTTTTGATACTGACAGCCACACGTACCTCAGAGGTGCTCAACGCTGAGTGGAAAGAGATCGACATTGGAAAAGCTACGTGGCAAATACCAGCAGAGCGCATGAAAGCTAATCGAGAACACAGAGTGCCACTATCTAAGCAGGCAATTGATCTTTTACTGAGCCTCTCTCGCGTGAAAGGCAATAGCTTTATTTTCCCGGGAATGAAAGCGGGTCGACCATTATCCAATATGTCGCTTCTGCAATTTATGCGTGGGCTAGGTTACGGGCCTAGTGGTGAAAAAGGCAATTATGTGCCCCACGGATTCCGCTCAAGCTTTAGGGATTGGACAGGCGAGGTAACGAGCTATCCAAGGGATGTAGCTGAAATGGCACTGGCTCATGCAATTGAGAATAAAGTTGAGGCCGCCTATCGTCGAGGAGACCTTTTTGAAAAGCGCCGAGCTATGATGCAGCACTGGGCCGATTACACTTTTTTGGTATAACAGCTAGGCCTTATCATTGATCCGCCAAATATCCCGTGTAATAAGCATTTGATGACTGAAAGGTAGTCGAATACCTCATTGCACGCCCGCAAGCGAGACGCCTATCGTTAAACTACTTTTGAACACTACGCGTTCGTAGTGTTGCAACGACACGATAAATACCGTTTATCAACCGGTAACCGACATCTGAATTGATGACACCTTATGGTTGCTGGTGAATGGGCGTAGTGCTTTCTCCCATTATTGATATCAATCCCAACAATTCACGTAGTTAAGCCACCACACCAAATACCCGCCCTATGCCGGATGTGATGGCCATAGCAAGTGCACCCCAAAACATGACTCGCAAAGCAGCCTTGAGCGTTGGCGTCCCACCTGCCCGCGCGGCAACGGCCCCCAATAAGGCTAGAAAATATAATGAACATAGCGATACCAACACCGCAAGCTGCGTTAGCGGCCACAATGGCTAGCCCCAGTCCACTGCGCTGCTGTTTACTGGCGCGCCAGAATCGATGCGTTAATTTGCGCTATCAACACCTGAGCCTTGGTCGCTAACGCTAAAAGTGAGACGACGCTCCCCTGACTCCCACTGCGCATCAACGTTAACGTGGGCATCGCAAGAGCAACATCAGGCCAGTGGGATGGCTCTATAAAGCGGACTTGTTTGTCGTACAAGCTATTTGCCGGGGCATGTTCGGCCACATCTGCGACGCGACTAGCTTGGCCATAATCAAAACGCACACGCACCTCTAGACGAGCCAGAGTGAGTAACTGGTCAAGGGTTTAGCTCAACCGCACAACGCACTCTTGAGCATAGTTGAGCGATGTTATTGCAGCCTGACTTTCGACCCTGCGAGCCATTTGCAGGTGGGTTTTGATTACAGTCAGCGGAGGCATGGTTTGTAAAGCGCTGCTCGCGGATAATGGCTTGCTGTACACACTCAAGAAGCGTATTTGAGGTTTCAATTAGCGGACGAGTCTCTTTAGGGAGGCCATACGTAGCGACCGGGGCGAGTGCATCGGGTAATCCGCGATCAAGAATGACCAAATCACTGGTCACCGCTCGCACCGCCTGACGGGCGTTAACCCAGTGTTTAGACAAATAAAAACGCCCTTGCGGTGAAGGCAAGGGCGTGGGCATGGCAATCGCCGAATAAGGACGAATGGCTAGGCGAGACGCTTAGCGGCAAACCACCCCAACACCATGGTCACCAGCATGGCCAATAGCGGTAAGGAAAGACCGCCGATGGAGGCAATCGCTGGCCCTGGGCAGTAGCCGGAAAGTCCCCAGCCAATGCCAAACAGGGCCGCGCCCCCTAACAACTTCGCATCTAACTCTCGTTTGGTCGGTAACTGAAAGACGCCACCCAGCAGTGGAGCAGTACGCTTGAATACCAGCCGATAGCCGATAAAGGTGGTAACGACGGCCCCGCCCAATACGAACATCAGCGTTGGATCCCAGGCACCCGCTACGTCTAGAAATCCCACTACTCGCGCGGGGTCCGTCATGCCTGAAACAGCCAAACCAATACCGAAAAGTAGCCCCGCCGCATAGCCTGCCGCCGTTTTTATCCAACTGCTCTTGTTTGACTGACTCATTGAACTATTCATTGAACGCCACCTAAACCTAGCAAGTGGCGCGAGATATAAACGGTCACTAGCCCCGTCACTAAAAACATACCGGTGGCCGCCATGGAGCGTGGCGCCAAGCGCGCCAGTCCGCATACGCCATGGCCGCTGGTACAGCCACTGCCCAGCCCCGTGCCTACGCCCACTAACAGCCCAGCCACTAGCATTAACCCTACACCTCCTACTGATGCGCCGATCACCTCGCCAGGGCTACCGGCAACGTTGCCCAAACCACCACCAAAAGCCATAAGCAAAAGCGGGCCGCTAATCAGCCCTAACAGAAAAGCCACTCGCCAAGCGCTATCGCCCTTGGGGCGTTGTGTTATCAAATTGCCCACGATGCCACTGATACCCGCAATACGCCCTAGCGTTGCCATCAGCCAGGTAGCGGAAAGCCCGATCAACACACCCCCAACCAGCCCTTGTAAGCCTGCTGTCCAATCCACTGGTGACTCCTTAGATCGCACTCAAACCGTTAGAAAAAATTAATCGGCACTTTGAGATAGACGGTGCCGTTCTCTTCCGCCGGAGGCAGCTCCCCTGCACGCATATTGACTTGCACAGAGGGAATAATGAGCTTCGGCATGCCTAAGGTGGCGTCGCGCTCAGTGCGCATCTTCACGAACTCGTCTTCGCTGATACCTTCATGAACATGGACATTCTCACTGCGCTGTTCCGCAACGCTGCTTTCATGCTCAAAGTTATCACGGCCGGGGGCTTTATAGTCGTGGCATAAGAACAGCCGCGTCTGCTCGGGAAGCGCCAACACTTTTTGAATAGAGTGATAAAGGGTGCGCGCATCGCCGCCGGGAAAGTCACACCGCGCGGTGCCATAATCCGGCATAAAAAGCGTATCGCCTACAAAGGCGGCATCGCCCACTACGTAGGTTAAACAGGCGGGCGTATGCCCAGGAGTGTGCAGAACATTGCCCTGTAATTGGCCAATGGTAAACGTATCCCCTTCTTCGAACAGCGCATCAAATTGGCTGCCATCCCGGGCAAACTCGCTGCCCGCATTGAACGCCTTACCGAATATCTCCTGCACCTTCACTATGTTGGCGCCAATGCCGGTTTTACCGCCTAACTGATCATGCAGGTATGGCGCAGCCGAGAGGTGGTCGGCATGCACATGGGTCTCCAAAATCCAGACCACCTCGAGATCGTGTTCGCGAATAAAGGCGATGATGTTGTCAGCGGATCGCACGTCCGTCTGCCCAGCGGCATAATCAAAGTCGAGCACTGAATCGATGACCGCACAGGCACGGCTGTCTGGGTCTTGAACCACATAGCTAAAGGTATTGGTGGGCTCATCAAAAAAGTGCGTAACGATTGGGCATTGCATCGCGATCACCAAGATAGGTAATTTAATTTTTTGATTATGAAAAATAGTATATATCAAAATAACTCATAAGCTTAGATTTATTTCGAATATGATTCCAGAATAATTTTTTTAAAAAAATTCTATCGTTAAATTACAAAGCTGGTTAGCTAGCCAATGGGTATACCCGCTCTGTCGCGACTTGGATCTGGGTAGGCTAAGTGGGGATTAACATATCTTATTGCTCAACACGGATTCCATTGTGTCAATTGCGATATTTGCAAGTCCTTCAAGATAAAACACGAAAGACGAATAGCTTTATGAAGGTTTTGTCGAACATCGAATTTTCCCTTCTTGGTGCAGCACTGGTCGCGATTAGCTACGGGTTTGGATGCTTCACTTTTGGCCTATTTGTCCTGTCAATTATTACCGAGCTGGCTAACGTCCTACTTGATCGGCATTATCAGGGTGCTTAGGCGTTGCAGGTCTCGCGCTGCTCAGTCAGTCGTATACGCACTATCAATGGGTATTGGTGGGTTTATCTGCGGTATCTGCGCCGGTTTGATGATGCCAAAACTTACCGATGCGATGACGGCATTGGTGAGTCGCACGATGCACGGTCGTGTAATATCCATCATGAATGCTGGTACCAGCATCGGTATTAGCATTGCCGTGCCCTCCGCCGTGTTCCTATACGATGCATGGCGTCTCACTTGTATGGTATTTGCTGTGCTAACGGCTGCTGGCGTGAAGGCTGCATGGTACTTCATTCCCTTGGATTCTCGTTTAACACCTGGCAATGCTTCCCCCACCGCCACCAATCACTCGGTTACAGTGGTCGCGTTTTATTCGGCTTTCGTTGTTCGGCTTCGCGATGGGCTTTGTGTTAGTGCCGTACTGGCTTTTACGTCTTAGGCAAGCGGTCGGTTCACCCGTTATCGGTATTTTTAAGGGCCCAACCTCGTTTGGGGTAGCGATGTCACGTATATCTAAACTGGAGATCGCTGGGCCTATCTAACGGTTGTCATTGACATATTAGCTAGAAAACCGGTTGGCTGGGCGAAGTCGTTATCGCCGGATAGCGAACTCACCAGTTGTGTATTAAAAATGGTCTATAAAAGCCGAGGGCGACCCAAAGCCGTTATGTTCCACAGCTGACCAGGGCAGCTATTTTACGAGCTGTAGTTTCCGTCAGACGCTCTGAAAATGCCTGATAAAACAAAGCCTGAGTCGGCGTGGGAATTACTGTGATAATGCGCCAATGGAGCGGTTCTTTCGGAGCTTATAGGTTTAATGGGTGCCGACGTATGGCTATCGCTCATTCTTGGAGAGCCAGCATCATATCGTGAACTATTTAATCAGGTATTAAAGCCAGCTTAGGCCTCATCAGCATAATGTGGGTGTTAGCCTGAATCAGGCAGAGGAAAAAAATGGGTTAACTATAAACCGGTGGCCAGTTTTACTTGACCACTACAGGCGCCAGAAAAACGTGCTCAATAATCAGTTTTTTTGCTGCTTACCTTTTTTAAGCCTGCCATAAGTAACCTCATTTAGGATGATTCTTGTGCCAATCGACAAGTATGTCTTACACAGCCACCCATCATCGAAAAGAGGTATTACTTATGCAAGCTCTCAACGCAAAGATTATAACATCTGCAGTGTTACTGACGGCTAGCACGGCAGCACTGGCCGAGACTCATTGTACTGATGCCCCCAGTAACGAATGGATCAGCCAAGCGGATATGCAAGAACGTATCAGCGAAATGGTTTACAAAATCAAAGAATTTAAGGTCACCGAAGGAAACTGCTACGAAATATACGGCTGGGACGAGCAGGAACGCCGGGTAGAAATCTATTTCAACCCCGTAGATGCCAGTATCGTGAAGCAGGAAGTCGAAGACTGATCAGGAGGTTTCCATGGCCGATAATACCCGTATCATTGTTTGGGACCCATTGGTCAGGTTGGTACATTGGGCTTTGGTCGCTGGCGTAGCCGTCAACCTATGGCTGACCGAAGAAGGGAGCGATATACACCAATGGGTCGGTTATGCCTTGGTGGCATTAATCGTCGCACGTATCCTTTGGGGGTTTATCGGCCCCTGGAGCGCACGCTGGAGTAGCTTTTGGCCTACTGTAAGGCGACTTCAATGTGCGCTACGCGGTCGCGACAGAAAGATAGAGCATAACGGCATTACCCATACACCGCTGGGAGCTATCATGATGCTGGTGCTGCTTGGGCTAATCCTCGGCCTGGGACTTACTGGCTACATGATGGAAGAAACTGATCGCTTCTGGGGGGTTGACTGGGTTGAAGAAACCCACGAACTCATGGCCAACGCGATTCTTTTTCTAGTACCTCTGCATGTATTGGGTGCTGTGGTAGAAAGCATCAAGCAAGGCGATAATTTGATCGCTAGCATGTTGCATGGCTATCGCCGTCGCCTTACCTCTAACCCCAACGCTAAGGCTCATGATGTTCAGCCTTAAGATGCGGTTAAGACAATACCATGATAGTGGCCACTCGTTAATTTTGCACGAGTGGCCTTTTCATGATTTTGATCACCCACAAAATCCTTTACAACACTATGCGCCGACGGTGTAAAGCCCTTGAAAAAGATCCTTAAGCTTGTCTATCGACAATTCGCCACTTCATCTGAAGCCATTTCTGTACCCCAGCCTTATTGAATGAGGTTAAGCGCGTATTGTTGGTCGGCTTGTACCGGGCGTGAGTGCCACAACGGTCATTAAGGCATTGAACATCATTCTTGGCATGCCGGCTTAACCCACCCTGCTGCGGCCTTTTCGGGCCTACCTGACACATCGCGGGCTGCGCTACCCCTAATTTATGCCACGACGCCGAACAGGCGGCCTATGCCAAAGGTCAAGGCCATCGCCAGTGCGCCCCAGAACATTACGCGCAACGAGGCTTTGAGTATCGGCGCGCCACCCACACGGGCAGCCGCCGCCCCAAGAAAGGCTAAAAACAGTATCGAGAAGAGCGCCACCAGAAGAATAAGCAATGACGGCGGCGCCCACCAGGCGATTAGCAACGGCAGCATGGCGCCAGCCGTGAAGGTCACAGCCGATGAAAAGGCCGCCTGGAGTGGACGTGCTTGGCTTGTCTCGGTAATGCCAATCTCATCTCTGGCGTGAGCGCCTAGCGCATCGCTTGTCATCAGCTGTTCAGCGACTTGCGTGGCTAGCGCCGGTGTTAACCCACGCGCTTCATAAATCGCTGCCAGCTCTTCCAGCTCAGCATCAAAATGTTCCGTTAAAGCTTGGCGTTCAAGCGCAAGATCCGCATGTTCGGTGTCAGACTGCGAGCTAACAGAGACATATTCGCCGGCAGCCATCGACATAGCTCCGGCCACCAGCCCTGCAATACCTGCCAACATGATGTCGCTATGCGCGGTGCTCGCTGCTGCCACGCCGAGGATCAGGCTGCTCGTCGAGACAAGGCCATCATTTGCACCCATGACAGCCGCGCGCAGCCACCCTGAACGGTTAGACCGATGGTGTTCTGTATGTTGCATAGCCTCACCTCGTGATTTATTACCCCTTTCTTTCCAGGGTAAGAGTGGCAGATTGCTGTGTGGCAACATCTGTAAGTCATATTTTTAGGAAGATCGTGTAGCAACAGTGCGATTCTCTGGTGCATATAACCGTTGAAATGCATTCAGATTTAATCACTTGTTCCAAAGAAAAGTACTGCAAGCTAATCAGGGATCCTGATGTTAGTTTTGTTCCCACACTACATTAACCACCAGGCCATGGGGCGTACGATTACTAAGCGTAAGGCGTGCGTTTTGGCGCTGAGCCAACTCCGAGACAATCGACAACCCCAACCCGCTGCCGGTAGTACCCTGACCAGAAGCGCGCCTAAAGCGCTCAGTGACTTTATCCAAAAGTGCCTCGGGAAGTCCGGGGCCAGTGTCTCTCACAGTAAGTTGAGGCGACCCCTGCCAAAGCGCCAACGCTACCTCTACTTGACCGCCTTCTGGCGTATAGCGCAAGGCGTTATCCAGTAGATTACGAAAGAGAATTCCCACCTCAATTTCGTCGGCGCGAACCTCTAACCGGGTTAAGCCTGTTAGCCTCAAGTGTTGATCTCGCTCTTCGGCGAGTGGCCACAACTCGGCTACCAATTCAGCAATGATCGGATAGAGATCGATAGTGGTCGTTGGGGTTGTGGCAACTTGATCCAAACGAGCCAAAATAAGCAGCTGCTCTACTACCCGCTGAAGCCGTTCAACCCCGACATAAGCCTTTTGTAATGATTGCTCTCCCCCTGCCTGCGCATTATCTAAGTGTATTCTCAGCGCTGCCAAGGGCGTGCGTAATTCATGGGCCGCATCCGCAGTGAAGCGCCGCTCGCGCTCTAACGTGGCTTTCAACCGGGCGATAAAGTCGTTTAGCGATTGACGTAATCCATTAAGCTCTTGAGGAACAGGATTATCGATATCACTTAGGTCGCGGGCAGAGCGGCCTTGCACCTGACTAGAAAGCGCTTGGATAGGGGCAATCCCCCGCCGGATAATACGGCTCATCAGCCAAAGAAGAAGAGGTAGCAAAAAAAGCATCGGCAATAAATTATTCCAGGTGATGCGCTCGACTACTTCATCATGAAACGAACCTCGCAGCCCCATGCTGATCCAGGTATCGGTGGTAATATCGAACATGCTGAAAACCCGCCAACGATGACCATCATAGCTTTCCCAGCGAAATCCCTCCTCTAAAGGAGCGGGAAAAGGCCCTGCATCATTCCATTTGCCCCCTAACAGCCTGGGTGAGCCATCTGAATTCCAAAAACCTAGTACTAATTTAAGCTCTTCCTCGTGGTAAAGCTTGGGACCTGATTCAGAAATACTCACGAGCACTGAGTTACCGTCGCGATATAGCTGAGCCGGATATTCTGGAAGGCCCATGCGCGACGCTAGGCGAGCATAGTCATCAAGGGTCGCGTCTGGATCAAGTTGGCCAGCCACAATCCGGCTATGCAGACTGAGCTGAGTATCGAGAATTTCTTCTAACTCATGATCTGTGATTAAGTAGGCCGCGGTAAACGCGACGCCCCCGGCAACAACCAGGGCTATGGCCAGCGTGCGGAGTAGATAACGCCGTATCGATATCATTGCGCTTGACTATCCAACCGGTAGCCAATCCCGCGCACATTAATGATCAGATGCTTTTCAAGCTTTTTACGCAGATGATGAATGTGAACCTCCACCGCATTGGAATCGACCTCTTCGTCCCAACCATAAAGCAGATTTTCCAAACGGGGACGAGACAGCACTCTGTCGGGATGCCTGGCTAGCTCTAACAATAGAGCATACTCTCGTCGGCCCAACTTTACGTCTTTGCCCCGCCAACTCACCGCATGACGAGCCTCATCAATACTCAGCGCTCCCAGTGTCAATATCTGCGAAGCGCGCCCCTCAGCGCGTCGCATGACGACACGCAAACGGGCAAGTAACTCCTTCAAATTAAAAGGCTTGAGCACATAGTCATCCGCCCCCGCATCTAAACCGCCAATACGGTCTTCCATTGCATCGCGGGCGGTCAAAATCAAAATAGGTAGAGTGGATTGCTGACGGATTAACTGCAGCACCTGCATGCCGTCCATATCAGGCAGGCCAAGATCCAAAATAATTACACTGAAGGTCTCGCTTTCGATAGCGCTGATTGCCTCGCGGCCAAGCATAAACCAATCGACCGTGTACCCCTCTCGTTCCAGCGCCGTTTTAATGCCGTCCCCAAGCAAGGGATCATCCTCTATTAGCAGTGCACGCATGCTGCTCCCCCAATCTACAAACCGCTATTTTCGCCACCAAAACTTAAGCTTTTCTTAAATATGGCAACGTATCCCCCACAAAGCATACGCATCTGAATTCAACCAGTCAGTCAGCCACCCTTTTTTTGCAAATCTCTTACGCCGCTTAACTCTTCTTTAAGTTATTTAGGCTCAAGCTGCCTCCTTCACCATGGGCAAAGCCAAAGCAGCGCCTTCAAAGACGATCATTTTGAATCTGCCTTGTCGCTTCCATGGGCAGATTATTTTTTAATTAACTGAAAGAGCGCCAGAGTATGCACTTACTAACACTGATTAGAACAAACCATTATTTAAAAATAATGGCCCGTTTTTTAGAAAAAAGAATGAAGCGTTATTTACTGGGAGGCATACGTTATATCCTCAAAGCGCCTGCCCCAGAAACCATTGACAGCCTTGTGGGCATAGAAAAGATTCTCATTATTCGCCCCAATTTTCGTCTGGGCAACGCGCTAATCAGTACCCCTGTCATCGATGCTTTTCGTGAACGTTTTCCTTCCGCGCGAATAGACTATTTAGCCACTGATAAAACATGGCCACTGTTGCAACAGCGGCCTATTGACCATTTTTATTTACTGTCGAGAGCCGCCATTCTTCGTCCTTGGCAGTGCGTGACGCTATTACGACGCTTACGAGCACAACGCTATGACCTAGCGGTACAAGTGAGCGGAGGATCAACGAGCGGCTTTATCGTGACCCGGTTAATAGGTGCACGGTACAGCATGGGTTCATCTAGTGGTGACCAGCGTCGGTACAGCATTGAGGCTGAAGGGAAATCATCACATGCCTACGATGCCATCGTTAATTTAGCACGCCCGCTCGGTGTTGCTTGTCGTAATCGGCCATTGCTCCAGCTAACGGAGCAGGAACACTTTCAGGCAATGGCGAAGATCCAACAATTAGTCAGCCCCCATAGCGATCACTCATCAGGTCCTAGCTTTATTGCGATTTTTGTCGGTGGGCATCAAAACAAACGTTGGCCGTTGGCATTTTGGCTAATGCTCATCGATGCCATGGAGGCCTGCGAAATACGCTACGTCGTATTCCTTGGGCCGGAGGAGTTTAGGCTTCTAGCCCCTATTGAGCAGCGTTTGATGTCATCACTGTATGGTAGCTTATGCCCGCCGCTTCCTATTCGTCACTTTGCCGCTGTTCTAGGGCGAGCGCGTTTACTCGTGACACCAGACTCCGGGCCTATGCACTTAGCGGCAGCACTCGATGTCGCCACCATTTCCCTAGTACGCCAGAAAAAATCACTCGCCTTCGTACCACGAGAAGCCTATGACACTATTCTGTGGCGCCCAGAGATCAGCACGGTAATAGACGCTATCAGCGCTAATCTTGACGGACAAAACGCAACCGCTCCCGTTCAACTGGCCTCGGCAACAAACCAACCAACACAGTGGGTTAGAACACCACCTAGCGCTGCCCCTTTGCATTCTAGCTACTGAATTAAAGCGCATAACTGTTCGTTAAGTTTTGCGCTTTACAGTGACCCTACTGTTACGTTATCGAGAGTACTGTCTTGCCGATTTCAACGACGTCAAAACCTAATGGCACGGGTGTCAAACGCATCTTCCGCGCTTCTATTAATGCAGTATCGGGTTTAAAAGCTTGCTGGATAAATGAGTCTGCCTTTAGACAAGAGGTGATGCTATGCCTCGTCCTCTACCCTTTTATATTTTTTGTTAATGCCACTTCCGTAGAAAAAGCATTGCTGTTTTCTTCACTCACCCTTGTAGTGATAGTGGAACTCATTAACTCCGCCATCGAATGCACCATTGACCGTATTGGACTAGAACATAACGAACTTAGCGGGCGTGCTAAAGACATGGGGGCTGCCGCCGTCATGATGACCCTTTTTATGATGATGGGTGTGTGGCTATGCGTGCTGCTCTACTAAATGTTCTCAAATCCGTAGCATCCGCATGGCTTTTATTTCTAATCGCCATGTCGGTCTTCAGTATTTTAAACATAGATTTTACGATAACTGACTTTATATATCGCTTTCAAGGTAATGCCTGGGCGTGGAAAGATACCTTGATTACCCAAGATGTTCTTCACACAGGCGGTAAATGGCTAAGCTTAGCGATGGGTTTAGTCACACTCCTCCTTTTGATACTAAGCACCGTGGTAACTCGTTTTAAAGCGTATCGCACGCCGCTTTTATATCTTTTTTCCGCAACGCTTATTTCTACGCTGCTTGTCGCAACGCTTAAACACCTTGTGAACATGGAATGCCCTTGGGATTTAGTTCGCTATGGCGGGGAACGAGACTTTATTGGCTTGCTCAATACACGGCCTTCCTCAATGCCAGCATCCGCCTGCTTTCCCGCCGGGCATGCCAGCGCAGGCTATACGTGGATAGCCCTTTACTTCTTTTTTGCCGCCATACGGCCCCATTGGCGATGGGCAGGGCTTTCGCTAGGTTTAGGGCTTGGCCTTACGTTTGGGATCACTCAACAGTTCCGCGGGGCGCACTTTCTCTCCCACGACCTCTGGACCGTCATGATTTGTTGGTCCGTAAGCTTTGTCCTTTCAAGATTCTTATTCCACCCCAGCGTTCATTAATCTTTTCATACAGAGAGCCTTTCGATGCGTCCTTTGCTATCATTGCCTTCAAAAATTGTAGGCACCGCTTGGCATTATCGCCCCACATTAAGCACGGAGCAGCTTGTCTTATGGGGCGTTGTCATATTCAGTGTTTTTTACAATGTCCCTTTTTGGCAACAAGCCTTAGCTGGCTATGACCCTCTTGCCGTCCAGACGTGGCTAACCTTTGCCAATATGTTTTTGTTGATGACCTGCCTTAACTATTTGGTCTTCGTGAGCCTTGCTTTTCGAACGCTGGTGAAACCATTATTGACCTTGCTTTTTCTGATTGCCGCCTTCGTCAGTTACTTTACTAGCTATTACGGCACCTATTTTGATACTTCAATGTTAGACAACGTGCTTCAAACGGATACTAACGAGGCACAGGAGCTTCTTACGCCCGGATTACTGATTCATTTAATGCTCTTTTTCTGTTTGCCAACCATCATGATTTGGCGCGTTAAAATCACACAGTCAACTTGGAAGAAGGCAGTGTTGCGTCGCTTAGCTTATTGCCTTGCCAGCACTGCTATATTGCTGTTAGCAATTTTCTTATCTTACCAAGAAGTGTCGTCACTCATGCGCAACAATAAAGAGCTACGCTACTTGGTGACCCCAGGTAATTATATTGTTTCGATGGCGCAGGCCCTTTCGAGCCAACACGCTTCCGCGAATACGGTGCGTTCCCCGGTGGGTGAGGACGCCAGTATCAGTTCACAAGCGGGTGACAAACCCAAACTGCTCGTCATCGTGGTGGGCGAAACGGTACGGGCGGCGAATTGGGGGTTAAATGGTTATGAACGCCAAACCACACCCAAACTTGCCCAGCAGCCTGACGTTATCAATTTTTCTGATGTTTCCTCATGCGGTACAAGCACAGCGGTCTCATTACCCTGCATGTTTTCATTACCAGGGCGTGCCGATTACGCTAAATCGTATGCTCAGCAATATGAATCCTTGCTGGACGTATTAGCCCACGCCGGGTTAGAGGTCACCTGGCTTGATAACCAGTCAGGCTGTAAAGGTGTCTGCGACGGAGTGACGACAGAAGCGCTCTCGCCAGAGAAGTATGCTTCTTTGTGTCAAGATGGGCGATGCTTGGATGAAGCACTGGTTCAAGCCTTGACCACGCAAATTAGCGGTACCTCAGTTGATCAGGTTGTTGTGCTGCATCAGCTAGGCAACCACGGCCCCAGCTATTACCAACGCTACCCTGATGACTACGAACGTTTTGTTCCCGCTTGCACCACCGCTGATTTAGCCAAGTGCTCAAGAGACGACATTACCAACAGCTACGACAATGCCATTCTGTATACCGACACTGTGTTGGATCAGGTGATTGAGATGTTAAAGCGTCAGGAAGACTACGCAACTGCGATGATCTATCTCTCTGATCATGGTGAATCACTGGGTGAAAAAGGCCTATATTTGCACGGCATTCCCTACGCCATTGCCCCCAACGAACAGACGCATGTGCCTATGGTGTGGTGGCTATCCAGCGCATTTTCACAGCAGCAAGGGCTTGATACGGACTGCTTACGCCCAGTCTCTGATCAAGCCGCTTCCCACGATAACTTATTTCACAGCGTGCTGGGGTTGCTTGGCGTAGCAACGGACGTATATCAGCAGGCAGAAGATATTAGCCAAACGTGCCGGAGCCTCGCCAATTAATGAATGCTTAAGTGATCGTTAAGTATTCCATGTCAAGCTGTTCTCCATTCTGCTCAATTATTCTGGTGTATGCACATGGTTTTATCGCTACTATTGGACTCCAACCAAGGTTTTTGGAGACGGCTGCTACCCAAAAAAAAGGCAACAGCAGGAAGCTTGGTAGGCGGTGTCGATACCTCTATTCTTTCTGCCAAATGGCTTTCCTTTAGAGCCAGCGTTGTTTTAATTACTTTACTAGCGACTCTGCTGTGGCTAACCGGTATTGAAAACATCGAGATCATTATCGGCTTATTAAGTGTAACGTCAAATGGTATATCACAGTTACTTGAACGCTATTTTTCTGTCAGTGTATTGAAAATGGATGAAAATGATTTGACAGATACGCTAGACGCATTGGGAATTGCAGGAGTTGGAACCTTAATAATTTTATATTTATTAGGGTAGCGCACCTAATAAGTACCCTCAACGCCAACTCCATAAAATAATCACCCTTGGTAGTCCAGTATAAGGCCTGGAGGTGTCTACGAAACCTGGGGCGATTCAGTATCGACTAGCCGTTCTAAATTAGTTATTTAAGCGTGATGAGTCAAACAGCCTCATTGATATTGCACAGCCATCAATCGCTAACACAATCCATTACCTTCTCCGTTCATCCAGAAGAGAAAATAACCGCATGTCACAAACAAAAAACCCGCTCCCTGATAAGCATTATATTAAAGAGGATAACAAAGCCTCACATTTAGCTGGGAGCATGATGGAAGTGCCTGACATCTTTTCCGCTTTTTCCAAGTTGCCGTTGAGAGAGCGCATAGAGCAATTCAAGCAACAACTGAGTGAAACTTACCTATTCTTGTTGAATGGTGCCCCTGAGACAAAAGAGCTCTCGGATGAAGCATGCCAGGAGCGCTTTTTGGATGAGTACCAAATTTCCCTAGATCGTTTAAAAGATAATATTAGCGCTACCAAATGCAAAAACATCATTTGCCACTCACTGCCTACTACCCATAGCACTGAGGTTAGCAACCTCTTTCCCGTAGCATTCATGTGGATCGTGTGTGCAGATCTCCTTGAGCAACATGGCTTTCATGAAAATGCTTGGTCATCGTTAATCGAGTTTAAGAATATCGAGCATCAACTTGGACAAGCACTGGCCACAGAAGAGAAGCTACAGAAAAAAGCTTATTCTCAAAAAGCAGGCAGACAAGCCTATAAAGATTACTCGAACCTGAAATACAGCTTTATTAATTTGCTTAGAAACTCTCCTCCTATAGGGGGTTGGAAAACACTCGAGTCCGCTGCTCACGAACTAGCGGAAAAGGTACTAGCAGAGCATGAGAACAGCGAACATCGAGCAATATATTCAATTAAAAAGGAAAAAGTAGAGACGAAGCTCAACACTTGGTTAAGAGATGTTAATGGTGAGTGTAGAGCAGCATATGACGAAAATGCCGCTAAACATCGCTGAAACCCATCACGCTTGACGGCTCATCAGCCACTCATCCACTTGATTTTCAAGCCACCCGACAGAGGCTGCGCCTAGCCGGATGGGCTTGGGAAAGGTTGCATCAAATCGAGGAGACTTTGGGTTCATCTTTTCATAGATGGATGAACGGCTGATACTGAGCTTTTGGGTCATTTGCTTCATACGCAGGACAATGCTAATACGGTGACTATGGGACATGGTTTAACTCCTTTCGGTTGATATGTGAATGATAGAGAGCCGCCACTACCACCGCAACGCGAGATGCTAGCTATGGAAAAAATAGCTTTTAATACTTATTTAAAATAATAAAAATTTAAATTTCAAATACTTATGAATTATTTATGTTTGTGGGAAAAAATACTCACCCTTCAGAAGCACTTTAGAGGTGGGTAATGCATGACTCGGTATGATGAGGGCAAGCACCAAACCACGCGCTTACTTAAGCTATACTGAATGGGAGCGAAAGCGGCGACGGATAAGCACTTACTGCCCGTTTTGACACGTGCCTCTATGTAATGGCTTTTGGCTAGCTCTATTCATTGACCGAGGCGTTTGTTGTGGTAAGAGCAAAACTTATTACAGGCCACTGACTACTATGCTCGACAAGTCTGACACCTGCCCGTCAGTGATGTGCTGCTGCCAGTAGTCCCTACGTTCTTGCTGGGTCATGGCGGTGACTCCTCGCCTTGATAAAGGTGACATCAGTGTGAGGAGCCAAATGCGTGAAGGATAGATGTCGGTATAGGAGTGCTTACGATTAACAGATGCAAAGCGCTCAATAGAGTCTAAATTAAGCACTTCATGTGTCGACTTGATTGCTAACTGGATCAAGAGCTGAAAAGCCGGGTTGACCGGCTTTGGTGAGGTTATAACAGGGGTTGATCGGCAAGCCTTGCAACATTGAGTTTATCTATTTTCCGATTTGTAAGGTGGTTTTATAACATTCGCATGTATGTCTATTTGTGGAATAGAGTGATGTATATTCTTTTCTACATGCCCATTAAACCTACCCCCAGTAGTTTGCTGATACTCCTGTTGCTCAAAAAGCAACAGCTCGTTAACGTGATAATCGATACCGTTTTTCAAGGCAGGTGACGCATGCAAAAGAATCGTCTCTGAAAATTCGTAATCATAGGGGCCTATCATCCTCAAATGCCCCAAACTTGTAAGCAACTGTAATGCTTGATCAAGTTTTTGGGGGTAACGGGTCTGCCCACGACCCTTTTGAAGAAACGGCGTCTTTTTGAAGTGAAAAGTGCGTTCCGTGCCGGGACTACCCAAGCGCCTAATTTCTCTAACGAGTTCATTGGTTACAGTGACAATTTCAGGCTCGCCCGCTAAATATTTAAGGTAATGATTTGAGTAACGCTTACAAAGCTGATAAGCATACTCAAGAACATCGCTGTTGATGTCACCTTCATATCCTTCGAACGCGTGAAGGATTGCAGCAACACGAGTAATATTATCAATGAGCTTTGAGGCATGATCTCGCGCATGGTAATACTGCTTATGTTCTGCCATATCTTGCTCAATGCTTTGTTGTATCTCTTGCCAACGCATTTTGGCTGAAGGGTTAAACCTTAGAATGTGTCGCTGCTGCCTTTCACTGTCCAGTATAGCAAACGCCTCCGTCAGCAAATGTGTTACTCGATCACTGAAAGCCTTCGTAGTGTCAGGATCAACTGGACGGCCTCCTTTCCGGCTCCCTATACGTGACACGGGCTTAATCACTATCAATCGCGATAAGAAACCGTTGTCCCTGGCTTCACTACCTCGCTTTTCTAAAAATCGATCTATGACTTTCGGCTGCGCCATCAGAACCAAGCTTAACCGTGGGCTTTCTAATGTGAAGCTTTCAGTACTACGGCGCGCCACCTCTATCGGCGAGCCGCTCCATATTAAATTAAACATAGGAAGGTCTTGGAATGCACGACCTTCAAAAATGTTGCCTGCTTCGCTCGAAACAAGACAGGCCAACGGAATATTTTCATACAGACTGAACGCGAGAGCACTTGGCGTGACATTTTCATAGATTAACTGACGAAGACGCAAAGGTTGGGGTTTTTGTCCATCTAGCTTGACTTGTTGCCGCTCAATTTCTTCAAGGTTCTCATCCTTAACGAATGCTTGGTTTCGCTTTTTTTGAAGTGCTTTTTCGTCATTTTCCCAGTTCTTTAGTTTTCGTTGATATATCTGAATCGATCGCTGTCGTTCTTTTTTTTGGGCTGTCTGAAAATCACGGATGGGGTTAAAGAACCAATTCTCCAAGGCTGTCTTTCTCTCGCCACTATCGGCAATAGTGAGCAGGTTTAGTGAGGTGGGCACCTTGTGGCCGTTAGGAAAGGCGACGTCAAAAACGCCCTGGCATGCCATCGCCATTGCGCCTAATGCTGTCGTGCGCGCCATTTCTGGGGCGACCTCGACATGCTGCGCCACTTCACGACTCGTGGACTCGAATAACGACTGCTCATCAAATACTGGCCATTGCCCTTCTTGATTTAAATCCGTATGCGTCATGAGTGTATCGCTGTCGCCATTAGAAAATGAAAAGTTGAATATTTATCTCTGCTATTTTTGCTATTACTAGCAAGATTAGCAAATATACTGCCTATTTTTTATTTTAATGGCATCTAGCTAGAGCAAACCCTTTCCTGAATGCGCGTCTTTTTGATGCCAATTAGTGTGGTGCAACGGCGGGATTTATTGCACTGAAGCAAATGGATGGAACGATGTTCAGTGGTACCGTCACCTCTACAATACTTAAGAAATAGAAGTGATAGTTTGTTGCTCATGAGCAACAGAGGCGTATTGATGTATGCGTATACCGCAAAAATGATCAAGCGCTCAGAATCGCCTGCTGAACGCTGACCCCACATGAGGCGAGGTATTCGCCACGCATGGCTGAAAAAGGAATGCTCGTCTAACGCTTGCTCCCGTCAAAGCAGTGCACACCCTGACCGATAGGTTTCGTATACGCTTTACACAAGTAGCTTGCGGCGTAAAACACGTCGGTAAATGCCGTTTGGTCATCGCTTCTGAAAAACCACGTAGCCAGGTCATTGCTGATAGGCTTTCTGGGCACTTGTACCAGCCCTGCCATGCATTCCTGCGGATAGTTGATTGCCCGAGCCCATGCCCTGACGATGCGATGGAATAAGTTGTCATATCCATAATCACCACAGGGCGTCTTATCCATGTACCCAAGGCCGTTATAGGCATCACCGTTCAACAGTAACAGTAGGTGGTAATGAGGGTTCACACTCGTATCTTGCTCACAGCACCAAGCATTGCGTAGCTTATGCGGGTATTTGATGCCTGCGGCGTCAAGCTCCTGGTGCAAATATTGAAGGAAGGCGCTGATAGTGGCGTTTTGGGGGGCTATCAAACCAGCATGATTGCCACCTGGATAGTGCAGGTCAATTCGTATCGCGAATAAGCGGTTACAGTCCTGACATGCTTGATTCATGACAAACAGTAATTTCTTCAGATAGTTTTCAATCAATGGCCCTCTCTGGGTTTGCACCAGCATATTTTGATAATAAATATCCCACCAAAGCTTTAAAGCAGGGTTATCTTGATGGCGTTTACGTCGACGCTGACCAACGTTGTATAGAGCGGTGTTCATGATGATACTCCTAACACTCACCCACGCAGATGCCCACGGCGTGTAGGCCGTGTTCATGCTCGTAGAGAGGATAAAATGTTGAATGATGGGCAACGCCGCGTTTAGTGACGCGGCTAGCTTGCCATAACAGGAAATGCCCTAATAGGCGACGATGAGCGACTTAACTATATGGCTAATGCACAGCATGGTTGATCGCACTATATGGATGTTCCTAGTTCGCAAGGCCGTCGGCTTGTAGGCCTCCTTCCCTGAGCACTATTCCCCCCTTAAATAAGGACATAATAATATTACCGTCACTCAACCATGTCTGATATCCATTATCATTAACTGCCTAAACCCGCTTTGCATGCGGGTTGGAGACAGGCCATGCCTGTACTGTGAGCTATCCTTTTCAATAAAAATAATTCCATTATTTTCACTAAGATAACTAAGAGCCTTTTAGGCTCGGCATCTGCTCAGATAATCATACCGGCCAGTATTTTTTCTTAAATGACTCTCCCCCTAGCATGACCGGCACTATAAAAAATCGTGTCAGGATTACCTAACGATCAATAGCTCGTTCCATTGCGTAGTGTATCGCGGGGTACGTCGCTCACTTCGTAGCGCCCAGGCATTGCCTTTACGGGGCAAGCCCAGCTGTACCGTTCCCTTACCCAGTTCTCGGTTGAGTTTATCCATCGTCGCCATCAGGCGTTCGCTGCGCTTAGCCTCCTCGTCGGTTTGCGGGGTTTCGGTGAAGGTAAGCTGCCGATTAGCTTTGGGAGAAAGGTCGAGCAGCATCAGGCCTGCTTTATGATAGGCATACCCTTTACGCCAGAGACGCCTTAGGCCTTGTACCGCTGCTGCGATGATGTCCCGGCTATCATCGGTAGGTCTTTCAAGTGAGACGACCACACGCTGTTGGTATTGCGGTAAATCGGTACGAAACGGATTGGTACGCACAAACACCATGACGGCGCTGGTCACGCTGTGCTGTTTGCGCAGCTTTTCTGCTGCCCTGGCGGCGTGCTGCCTTAAGGCTTCGCGTAGGTCGTCGGGATTGCCCGTTAGCCTACCGAATGAGCGCGACACCATGATCTGTTGCTTGGGTAAGCTCATGTCATCCAACTGTATGGCGGACTGCCCGCGTAGCTCCCATACGATGCGTTCCTGCACCACACTAAAGCGCTGCCTAATACGCTTAGGGTCTGACTCACGCAGATCCCATGCGGACTCAATACCCATCACGCTTAAGCGTTCACCGGTACGGCGTGCCACGCCCCACAGCTCGGTCACCGGCAATTGCTTAAGCAGTGCCTTGGTCGCTTCGCTCTCGGCGGTTAGCTTACACACGCCCTGCTGCTTGTAAGCGGGGTGTTTCTTAGCCGCTTGGTTCGCTACTTTGGCGAGTAAGCGGGTAGGTGCAAACCCCACGCACACGGGAATGCCCGTCCACTGCCGAACGGTGTCACGCATAGCCTGGCCGCGTGATTCCAGCGTGTCTATCTCAAAGCCCTGAAACCCGACAAAGCTCTCGTCAATGGAATATACCTCCACATGGGGTGAAAACTCGCCTAGCACCTCGGTCACCCGCTGTGACATATCGCCATACAACGCATAGTTACTGGAGAGCAGCACGGCTTGGCGTCGTATCGCGGGCGGCAACAAGTGCATGGCCGTTCCCATCTCCACACCCATCGCCTTTAACTCGTTACTGCGGGCAACGACACACCCATCGTTATTCGACAGCACCCCTACCGGTCGCCCTTCCAGCATTGGATCAAAAACGCGCTCGCAACTGACATAGAAGTTATAACTACGAATGATCCAATTATGGACATGACTTTAAACTGAGCATAACAGGGCTTTCACTATATGGCCTCGTGTCCATGGCGAACGTCGATATAAGGCCCTCTTCATACACTTTTTTGTCCATGCCATTGATGGATTGGTATTTCGTACCCCAAAAACGTAGCCCACTATTGCGGTCTAAAGGCACTGCCTGTTAGAACCATCAATTGACAGCTACGAGGAAAATAAAATGTCCGGGCCTAAACAAAAGGAAACACTCAATGGACTTATGGCCTCGATCCCATTTCGGTTCCGCAAATGAGATTTTCCTTGTTGACGACAATATTTGAACAACCATTGGTTTCGGGATCTTAAAAAAGCAGATGGAAAAGGAGAAGGTGGCCGCGATCCAGAAGCCGACATAAAGCTTTTGGCCTGGAGCGGGCTAACTTCGAACTAAGCCTGACTGTTGGAACAGTTTACAGGTGTAGAGAGGGGGCCTTGGTAAGAAAGGATAAAATTTACGACGGTCTACATGGCGAATTCTCAAAAACCTCAACCAAATAGTCGATCATCGCTCTTACTTTGAGGGGTAACCGACGATCCGGCGCGAACAGCACATGCAGGCCGCCGAGATCCAGTGGAGGGTGATCCAATTCGAAAGCAACCAGAGCGCCACTGGCCAATGCCTCGGACACGATAAAGTTGGGCTGATATATGATCCCTTGGCCCTTAACGGCGGCAGCAAGAAGTGCGTCGCCATTGTTGGACATGAGGTTGCCTGTTACGGGCACCTGGATCTTACCATCTTGGCCGAATGCCCAGGTGCCGCCGCGTTGCGCTGAGGAAAGGCTGTAGCTCAGGCAATTGTGGTTTGAGAGCTCGGCAACACGGTTAGGGGTTCCATGTTTTTTCAGATACTCAGGCGAGGCACAAAGTCGCATCGGGCAATTGCCGAGACGGCGGGCCCTGAGGTCGCTGTCAGCGAGGTGTCCGATGCGGACAATCAGGTCCCAGCTCTCTTTCAGCAGATCCTGTTGAGTGTCGCTCAGGCCAAGATCCACCTCCACCAGTGGGTAACGATGGGTGAATTCCGGTATTAACGGTGCAATGAAGCGTGTGCCAAAGGATAGCGGTGCATTCAGACGTAATCGACCCATGGCCTGATGCTGCTGGGAAGATACTTCGGACTCCGCTTCTTCAAGATCCTGAAGAATGCGCTGACAGGCCTGCAGGTATTCCCGTCCGGCATCTGTCAGTGATAACTGTCGAGTGGTGCGATGAAGCAGTTTCGTGCCGAGCCTGGTTTCCAGTGAATCCACATGTTTTGTGGCCATTGCCGGCGACATGTTCAGCTCCCGGCCGGCGGCAGACAGACTACCTCTGGACGCTGCCTGAACGAATACCTGCATGCTTGTGTATCGGTCCAGCATTTTATTTCCTACCTTTAGTTAAAACAGTTCCTTTTTTAAGTCCGTTCTCCTTTCCTGAGTATCAGTATAACCTGTTCATTGTGATATCTGAACTATTCAAACCTATGGAGGTATGTCGATGTCCACGCAGCCAAGAGTGCCTACCAGACAACCGGTATTTTTTATTCCCCACGGCGCTGGCCCTTGTTTCTTTATGGACTGGAGTCCCCGCAATACGTGGGACGGTATGGCCGACTTTCTTCGAAGCGTCATCGGGCGTTTGCCAGAAAAGCCGACGGCCATCCTCCTGGTATCCGCCCACTGGCGCACTCAAGAGTTTAGTGTGACCGCCGGCAGCCAGCCCGATCTCATTTATGACTATTTCGGTTTTCCGGACCACACCTATAAATTGACTTATCCGGCTCCAGGAGCGCCGGCATTGGCGCATCGCGTGAGTCGTCTACTGGTTGGGGCACAACAGAACACCCTGGAGGATTCCGGGCGTGGGTTTGATCACGGTATGTTTATTCCGCTCAAGGTGATGTTCCCCGAGGCAGACATTCCTGTGGTTCAGCTGTCGTTACGGCAGGACCTGGACCCCGAAGCACACCTGCAGGCAGGCAGAGCTCTGGCGCCACTGCGTGACGAAGGTGTGCTGATTCTCGGCAGTGGCATGAGCTTCCACAACATGCGTGGCTACGGCGACAAGCGGTTTACACCGCTCTCCGAGGCGTTCGATGACTGGCTGACGGACACTGTCGAAGGTGACTCCGGAATTCGTTATCAGCGATTGAGGAAATGGGTTCAGGCACCCCACGCCCTCGATTGTCATCCGCATGGAGACGAGGAACACCTGATTCCATTGCTCGTGGCAGCGGGTGCAGCGGGCGAGGAGCCCGGCAAGAAGGTTTATTCCGAACGGGTGATGGAAACCCAGTTATCGGCGTTTCAATTTGGTTGAGTGGGTGACGTCCCCTCAAAAATCAATGGCAAGAGGAATTAAATGATGAAAATTGAACTCACGGGCAAACAGTCGTTGGTCACCGGCTCTACCGCGGGCATCGGTTTGGCCATTGCCCAGGGGCTGGCCGAGGCCGGTGCCTCGGTAACTATAGTGGGTCGTGACCAGGCCAAAGTGGATAAGGCGCTGGCCGAGATAGCCAATGCCAGCGGTCGGGACGATGCAAAAGGCATTATCGCGGACCCGGGTACCGCGGAAGGTTGCCGGACCATCATCGAACAGCTGCCCGAGGTGGATGTTCTGGTCAACAACCTGGGTATTTATGGCGGCGTTCCATTCTTCGATATCGACGATGCTGCCTGGGAAGAGATTTTCCAGGTCAACGTGATGAGCGGTGTTCGACTTGCCCGGCATTACGCAACTGGCATGAAGGCTCGGGGCTGGGGGCGTATCCAGTTCATCTCTAGTGAATCGGCGTTGAATATTCCATCGGAGATGGTGCACTACGGGGTGAGCAAGGCGGCGCTTCAAGGTGTATCCCGGGGTCTCGCCAAGGTTCTTGCCGGAACCGGTGTGACCGTGAACAGCATCCTTCCCGGTCCGACCCGTACTGAAGGAGCCAAAGCCATGATGGCTGACCTGGCGGCTGAGCGGGGAGTCTCCCCGGAAGCAATGGAAACCCTGTTCCTGGACGAAAACCGGCCTTCCACGCTGCTCCGACGTTTTGCCGAACCGGAAGAGGTCGCCAGCCTCTGTGTCTACGCTGCGTCTCCCCAGGCCAGTGCCACCACAGGCGCCGCCCTGCGTGTTGAAGGTGGCATTGTGGAAAGCATTGCCTGAAATCGCCGGCCGGGACCACCCGGCCGACTCACCCACTGACAGTTGTTTTTTGAGGGAGGCATCATGAGTCTTCAGAAGAAACCCCTTGGGAAGTCCGGTTTGGAGATAGCCCCACTGGTATTTGGCGGAAACGTGTTTGGCTGGACAGCCGATGATAACCGCTCTTTTCAGCTACTCGATCGGTTTGTGGAGCAGGGCTTCAACGCCATTGACACGGCCGACGTATATTCTGCGTGGGCACCGGGCCTTGAAGGTGGCGAGTCGGAGGCAGTTATCGGACGATGGCTGAAAAAGCGGGGACGTCGTGATGACGTCATTCTCATGAGCAAAGTCGGTATGCTGGAGCGTCGTAAAGGGCTATCTGCAGCCAACATCGAAGCTGCAATTGAGGATTCCCTGTCACGTCTGGGCACCGATTACCTCGATGTATACTTCGCCCACATTGATGATCAGGAAGTCCCCTTGGAGGAAACATTGGGCGCGTTTGACCGGCTGATCAAGGCCGGTAAGGTGCGGGCCATCGGCGCCTCCAATTATTCGTCCGATCGATTGGAACAGGCGCTGGCCGTGTCTCGTGATCATGGGTTCGCGCGCTATGAGCTGATCCAGCCCCTCTACAACCTGCATGACCGGGCCGATTTCGAGTCGTCGCTGGCGAAAGTCGCCAGCGAGCACAATCTTGGCGTGGTGAGCTACTTTTCTCTGGCCAGTGGATTCCTGACTGGCAAATACGCTCAGCTTTCAGACCTGGAAGGCAACCCTCGGGCTGACTTTCTCAACGGTTATTTCAGCGATCGTGGTCAGCGCATTCTGGATACCCTGATGGCCGTTTCGCAGGAGGCTTCAGCAAAACCATCCCAAGTGGCACTGGCCTGGCTGCTCCACCAGCCAGAACTGACCGCACCGATTGTCAGTGCAACATCGCTGTCTCAACTGGATGAGATATTGGCTTCGGTGAAATTGTCACTACCGGAAGAGATGCTTTCCAGGCTGGACGCCGCCAGTAGGCAGTGATATGAAGATGAGGCTGGAATGAGTGTGCATTCTGGCTTCATCCTCTTTGGTAACACCTTCAATGGTAATGAAACCCGCAATACGGAGAACCCAATCATGATCCACGATTCTCGTGAGCGGTATGGCGCTCTCACCAAACTGCTGCACTGGTCGATGGCCCTACTGGTGTTCTGGCAACTGCTCAAGTTTGGTGATCGAATCTTCGACGGAGAACACTGGGTCGGACAAACGCTGGTGCCCTGGCATGTCTCTATAGGTTCGCTGATGTTGCTGCTGATTCTGGTACGCTTGGCCTGGGCCGCTGGCCAGCGTCATCAGCGCCCGCAGCAAGATCCGGCGCAGGCTCTGCTGGTCAAGGCCGGTCATGGGGCGTTGTATCTTGGCCTGTTGCTGATGCCGATAACCGGGGTAATGGTCATGCTGGGTGGTGGCCACGGGATTACGGCTTTCGGTATCGAGCTTTTTGCTGAAGGCGAGGAAATTGCCTGGGCCCAAGCCCTGGGACAGCTCCATTCGCCAATCGCATGGATTTTGACCGTTTTGATTGTTGGTCATATTGGTATGGCACTGATTCATCACTTCGTGAAAAGAGACGATACGCTTAAACGTATGGTGTGATGAGGCAATCTCCAAAACCAAAAATTCTCGTTATTTCGCGACTTGATTGCGGAAACTCCGAATAGATCAATGAGGCAAACGGTTATTAGGCTAACTATATCTTAAGCTATCCAATTTTGTCGGAGGTCAAGTGCATCAGCGCTTATCCAGAGTAAAAAGTCGATCAGCTGCAATCCGGTTTCTGCTATCGCGGGCACAGTTCAAAGAGTGCTTTGCCGTAGTTAATCAGCCTGGCTTCAGGAACTCGGCACTGGCCGGACTACAGGTGGCTATCGCGGCGCTGGTTGTGCTTCCGCTGATCGAGCTATCCGACTTTTCGCACCTGATTGGATTTGCTTCGCTGGGTACATTGGTGGCTTTGTTTGGCCGTTTTGCGGCCCCGGAACGCCGGGGCTTTACGGTTTTCCTTTGTTTGCTCTGCCAAACCGCAACCGTTTTTGTGATGTCCCTGGTGGCCTGGCTGGAGTTGCCCATGGTTGGTCAGCTGGCCATTCTGGCGCTGTTGTGCGGTACGCTGTTTTACATCGTCACCGTTGGTGATTTCGGTCCGCCAGGTGCATTGATCTTCATATTCGCCGCCAGCGTTTCAATGGGCCAAGTGGATACCTTTGCCTCTGTCCTCGAACGTACGACTGCGACCGCAGTGGCCGCTGCTCTTGCCTGGCTAGTGGTGATGATCACCGACGTGTTCCGCCACGATACACCGGCGGCACAGGATTGGTTCAAAAGCCGGCCCGCCAGTCACAAGTTGATCGCCGTCGCGCGCATGGTGTTGGGCTCTGCCGTGGCGGCTTATGTTGCTTATGCGTTTGGCGGTCAGCACGCCGGTTGGGCGGCCATGGGCGCTGTCGCCGTGTTACAGGGTAGCCATTTGCATATCAGTATGAGCCGAGCCCTACAGCGCACCATAGGCAACGTACTCGGCGCTCTCCTTGTGGCTTTGGTGCTGCTAAGCCAGCCCTCTGTGTGGACCATTATTGGGCTGGTGGCGTTACTGTCGTTCGCTACCGAGACCATCATCGGATCGAATTATGGACTGGGCCAGGTTCTGGTTACGCCCATGGCTCTGTTTATGAGCTATCTGGCGGCACCAGACCTTGCTGGCATGGCGATGGTGCAGGAGCGGGTAGTAGATACCCTCATAGGGACCGCTGTCGGGATCTGTTTTGCGATTCTGTTTTCGACCCTGGACGACCGAGCTCATTTGCTAACTCATCACATAAATCGCGGAAGGTAAGTTGCAGTCACGGGCTGTTGGTTCTCGAACGCCTATCAAAACCTTGGTCTGTCCCAGATGCAAGAGAGCCAGTTTATGGGTAGTTCATAGGCCCTGAGTATCACTGAGAATGAATCGGACGCGGCGTTTTGGATTAGAGACCGCAATACGAGTGTGGGTTTAAGAATACGAGCGGGAGTGCCAGTTACTGGATCGGGAAAGAGATCACGGCGGCTTCAGTTGACCGATTCAATAAGCTCCCTTGTCACCACATCTTGGGGCTGATCTCAGCATAAATACAACCTTCCCTCATCACTACAATGTGGTTGGCACAGCGACAGGCGTTGGCGAGATCGTCGATAGCTATGGCAATGGTTTTGCCCCCGGCGACTCAGTTCCCGGATAAGATCGAACCCCTCGACCTAGCGGCCAAGATCCAGGGCTAAGGTCGGTTCATCGGGAAGGACCAATTGCGTTTCCTCGACAACGGTCATGGTAATCCAGACCCTTTGCTTCGGGCCTCCGGATAGCGCGTCCAAAGGGCGCTCTATCGGTTCTGACATGTTCACAACCCCGACTGAATCCGAGAATTACCCCTTTAAGCACGACATGCCCCTCAGCCTCAATGGACTTACCCCGATGCGTGTGACACACCGTAGCCTCAAATTGAACCCCTCGGACTCGGCCCTGAATGTTCGCTTTGCGACCCGAGCGGCCAAATTGTGGTAGCATCATTTGGGTAGCAAATCGGAAAAGCGTAACCTGCTATGCGTCATTGAATATCATGAGCTTACCGGAATATTACGTGTAACCGGAGGGCTAAAAGCGTGACACCCTCCCGGCCTTCAACCGCTCAATCTCATCCAGAAGCTCTTCGATAGTCGAATTCTGCGCCGCCACAATAGAACTCAGGCGATCAATCTGCTTGCGATAGTCTGCGATCTTCTGCTTATCGGTTCTTGCCCTGTTGTCTGTAGTACGCTTGCTGCTCCTCTTTTGCTCCGACTTAGAAGTTATGTAGGCTTGAACCTCAAGTATCAGCAAAGGGTACCTGTCCTTTTTCAAAGCTGAGGGATCTCGTCCCGCTTCTCTCGCAACGTTGTTTTGGGTAACAGCTGCCCCCAAAGGAAGGCGGATTGTCTTACCTTTTTTCAGCCGATCAAATGCATCCCTGAACTCTTGCTCTGCCGATTTCTTAACCGTTGACGACACTGAGATACACCTCTATCGCATAGATTTCTTTTTTCAAAGCGTTGAAACGTGGACTCTCGGAGGTCAGCGACTCGATTTTCTTTTCGTGAGCAGCCTTTAGTCGTCTCAAGGCTGGCCCATTTTCACGCTTAAAAATCGCATCTGTGCAGATGCCTCCGCCATCAGCCCCAGCACACTGCGCCATTGACTCAATACCACCATACTCACAGACCCCAGCCTTCATGCAGAATCCGGCCAGTGTGCGCCGACAACCAATATCGCCTTTGGCTATTAACTTCGTAAGCTGTTTTTCCTCCCCAGCTTCTACAAGATTGACAACCTTAATCGGGATCATCTGCTTAGAATGAGGGCGCACATTCTCAAAGCTATCTTCCACCACACTTGCAATCTGCCGGTAAATTGCCTTGTAGGACTCGACTATGACGGAAGTTTCAGCATCCGAGTTGAGTCTCAAATTAGTGAAATTGCGGCCATAGTAAAGCGTCATTTTTTGACTCACATGCTTCATGAGCCACTGTAAGCTTTGATCAGAAACCATGTTGGAGGCGAACATATTGACGTTGGTGGTGCGTCGCAACTGATGCGCCGCTAAAGGCCATTGAAGCCCGATGCCAAATCCTTCTCTATTGCCAATATTCGGGGTCATAGACACCGCAATTTTCCAATCCTCTTCTGTCACTGCCATCTCTTCTGGATCGAAAAAAAGCGGATAGCGATCAATGAAGGGACCCAGCCTTAATTGCCCTATAAGTTCGTTCTTGGAGTTTCGGTTGTTACCCTTTACTGGAAGCCACGGCTCCGTTCCGGCCAACGCGAGCGGCACAGAAGAACTATCCCATTCAGGCGCAGACTCACCCCCTGGGAAATACTTCAGCCTCCATTTAGCAATGGTGCTCGCCGCATCAACAGCCTTCTTAACGGTGCTGGGCACAACCCATCGAGCATCATCATCAGGATCAGTTTTCGTGGTTTCCCCAACCAACATTGCGATATCCCCCAACCTCTCGTCACGCTCGATGAGAAAGCAATCAGACCTGAGCGAGTTCACCTCATTCAGGCGCTGAAGGGAGAAGCTCATGATGTAAAATAGAGCCGCCTCTTTAACCATATTGAGATAGGCCGTAAAGCGGGTACTCCTGTAGATGAGAGGCGGTACGCCCAGCCATTTCTCGAAAAGCCCTGAAAGTCCATACTCCACAGAAAATCCTTCAAACCCTCCTGCAAACAGCACTCTTTTTTTGTAAACGTGCGGCTCATAAAAGGGTGAATGGTATTTAACATCCTTTACGCAAGAGGCGTTATACGTATACGCTTCTGATAACCAGCTGAATGCGCTTCCCAGCGCTTGCTCATGCTCGAAAAAATCGTCCAGGCACTCATTCAACCTCTTAACCTGGTACGCCCATATTCTGGGTGGAATATATGGAGTTTGAACCTTCTCATGACCTTTTATCTGCGACGCCAGGAGCGCCAAACCTCTCCCTCCGAATACCTCAAAGCCAAGAACATCTGATTGCAATCTATGTAGAAAGTTGACGTAAACCTTAAAACTGGCGCACTGAAGAGCATCAGCAATCTCCTGATGAATCGCCGGAAACCTCTCAACGTCCGAGATCAGCACTCCCTTACTATCGCAGACGCTTGCAATCTTTGTCAGGGCTCCAAACGAGTAAACACAACTCCTAATTCGCCCAGGAAAAAGTCGCGGATGATAAAGCACCAAGAGCACAACCTGCTTGACAAGAAAGACATTCTCATCAGAAATCCCGTCCTTTTTAAAATTGAAGGTCGCAGAGCGCTCGAACGCCCGAAAGTCCCAGAAATCATCACCATATAGGGACAGCGGGGCACCTTCGCTGTCGACCGATACCGCCCAATCTCTGGGTGGCGGAAAGCATGGCGGTCGATACAACGGCGAGTCGACCGTAACCAACGTGGATGGCGACATAAAGCGCAAAGTGTCAGCGTTCATTACTGCTCCAGAAGCTCAATAATTGGGGCCCAATTAGGGTGGTAATCACCCTCTTCAATCCGCTCCTGCGCTTCTGACACCCAGCCAGCACGCCTGGAACTAGAGTTCTTAAACCACGACAATTTTTCGGATAACCGATCAACTACGACGTCAGAGGGCACCTCTTCACGACTCAGCGTCATGCTTGCCTCAATCGTCTTGAGATGCCGAAAGGAGGAAATGGACCAGATATAGTCTTCACTATCTACATCGCGATGATGCTTGCACCACAGGCAACCAGATGGATTGACACAGTTAGGTTCAACTATCCCCCCAGGTCTATCGGCCACCGATTCTGGGTCACCATTGCAACTGCTGGAAATCACCGACGCCTTGAGATCCTTTTGCTTGATAGGGTCGTGCTTGCTCCAAAACCGGGCAACCTCAACCATAGCTCGCTGCTGACTAGGTCGCTCGTATTGGTCCTTTAACACCTCCCGAGTATGCTGAGCCATATCTGCCGTTAATTCAGGGTCTCCTGAGCGGCGCAAAAGCCAATTCACCCTGGTGTTTCTCAGTTCTCGTGGTGTAACCCAAGCAAGTCCATGTGCTTCAAATAACTGCCGAAACGCCACAAAGTGAGTAAGCCCCGTTCTCGACACACTCTCTCCCTTGCCATAATTATCAAACTGAGGGAAAAAGTTTGGAGAATCAGGAAAGAAATGGTTCACAAAGGCTCGAAATCGCTCAAGAAAGGGCTTGTAAGACTTGTAAATTCGAAAGCTTACCTCACCTCCTCTCCTGTTCTTGTAACACCTTACCTGCCAGCTATCGCCGAGCGGCTTATACTTCAAGGCTCCGCGCCCCAACTCTCTAGCCTGAGTCAAATTCATGCCTGTCTGAGCAAGGAAAATCAGAAACTCTGCCTGGACTCGCAGGTTCACCAGGTGCCACCTTTTCGCTCCGCCCCTCCGGGGAGAAATATCACTGACCGCCTCTCGTCGCTTTAACGCTTCCCGATAGAGGACCTTTTTCTGATATGCCCAGCCAGGCTTGGGAGTAGCTGCCAACTCAAGCTCTTGCAATCCCGCATGGAGCAACACCTCATTGCCCTCAACCAGACCGGCTCGGATTGGGATCTCTAGGGGCAGGGGCCCATAAACAGCTTCCTTAGACAATCCTTCCGCGATATCGACCAGGAAATTCCCCTGCTTGAAGGTAGCCTCCAAGTTTTGCTTCTCAGCAATCCGACTGACCGCTTTTGGCGCTTCCTTGACGGCACGAAGGCGAGTCCTATTAATGAGGCGGACGGTTTCCGGTATGGAAAGAATGGAACCAAAAATCGACGACAGCGTCGCAGCCTTTATGTAGGCTGACTTCGGGCTCAACTTCGAACCCTTCTTCCTAGACTTAATGAACAAATACTCGGCGTACTCCAGGAAGTTGAATTCCAGCTTTGCAAGACTGAACGAGTGCTGGCCCTCATCCAGGAATCTCATAAATCCCACGAACGTAGCAAGGTAATGAGGCACCGACTTCTCCGATCGGCCAGCGTAAAGTCTATTCTCAAGCTCTTCTTTAACAGCTTGTAAAAGCTCCAACCTCTCTGTTCGAATCGCCCCTAGCGCTCCCACGGCAATTTTTTTGAACGCCAAATCCGCTCTCAAGCTCGCGCCGCCCCGATAAAGGAACCGTGTTAAATCTGACCTTGAACCATATCGGGGCGCATTCTCCTTATCTAGATACTGGATCAACAAATCAGGCGTCGTCATTGAATGTAACCTTATCGATTAATGTTTCGACGTTGCCAACTTTGCCGACATACAAATTGAAAAATTCGTCCGACAGCGCCTCCTTTACAGGCTCTTTTTCGATGAACTTCACATATTTCCAAGTTGTCGCCTCATCCTTGTGGAGCATGGCATCCCTAACAAAAACGATGGCATCGACCTGGCTCGGAAGGGCGCTCATTGCGAGTCGCATTAACTGGGTGCCAAAAGTGGCTCGTGTTTGGTGAAATTTAAAATCCCTAAATTGATCAAGCCCTGCCTCAGCCAGCTTTTCACGCAGGTAGCTGATTAGTTTTGTAAAGGACGTCTCGGAGTAGGCGTTTCCTCGCTCAGACAGAAACAGCAAGGTTCGATCTTCTTCGGAGGCCCTCGCCTGTCGACCAAGGCGTCGCGCTGAATAAGCATATCGCTCAAGCTGACGAACAAGCTCGGCAGGAAAGAGCAGCGCACCACTCACATCGTACTTGGTTTCAACACCTGTTCCAGGCCCCACCGCAATGCGCTTCATTGAGGGAATTGTCGGATCATCCAGGGCGTTATCGATGCTTGATAGACGCAGGGTGCGAATGGTCTCACTCCGAGCCCCAGTAAAGAAGCCAATCATGGTCATCAGGTAAAGCTCTACTTTCCCACGCTCGAAAAGAAAAGTAAGTAGCGCCGCTCGATTCTCATCCGTTAGAGGGGTCAGCCCATCCTCCAATGCCGCACCAACCCGCCTTCGATTCGGAATGGCCAACTCGCTTGAAGTCACAGACATCGTCCGAGAGAAGCCGACAGAGGTATAGAACTGGATCGTTTTAGACTGATCCTCCCACATGGACTTACGGTCAACCCAGCCATAAACCTGGGCCCAGCGGTAGAATTGAATGATCGCGCCCATTCTCGATGTGGCGGTGCTGGAGCTAACCAATCCGGCCTTCCGCTGTTCAATGAGAAATCCTCGGTACTGGAAAAGACAACGATCTTTCTTTCTCTTCGGAAAGTGTCGCCAATCCACCCCATGATCTTCTAGCCAGCAAGCGTAGGCTTTTAGGTGACTCATGTTTGAGGCCACTGTTTTGATATCGTTTCCTACAACGGAGTCTAACTTGTGGAGTGCATAAGCATTGGCCGCGAGCCAAGGCTCTCCGTCATCGAAGAATATGTGTGGCACCTTTGGCACTGGCTTTGAGCGACTGACCGGAACCCAAGAAACCTCCTGAGAACCCTTGTCGGTATCGAGAGCCATAGGCGTAATACTGAACCGTACCGGGATTCCCGGAGGCTCCAAACCTTGAGAGGATGGAGCCATGAGCAAATCAAATCGATATTCCCCTGAAGTTCGCCAGCGGGCGGTACGTATGGTCTTCGACCACGAGGCCGATTATTCCTCCCAGTGGGCAGCCCTCGGTGCCATCGCCCCAAAAATCGGCTGTACGCCTGAAACACTGCGCAGTTGGGTCCGACAGGCCGAGCGTGACACAGGGCGTCGGGAAGGCGCTACGACCTCCGAGCGTGAACGGATCAAAGCGCTAGAGCGTGAAAACCGAGAGTTGAAGCAAGCCAACGAGATCCTACGAAAGGCCTCTGCATATTTTGCCCAGGCGGAGCTCGACCGCCGCGGGAAGTGATGATCAACTTTATCGAAGATTACCGAGCGTTATACGGGGTCGAGCCGATCTGCCGTGTCCTGCCGATCGCCCCGTCGACGTACTATGAGCATCGTGCCCGCGCACGCGAGCCCAACCGAGCGCCTCCCCGCAATAAACGTGAGCGCTGGCTGAGGGCCGAAATTCAGCGTGTCTGGGAAGAGAACTTCGGTGTCTACGGCATCCGCAAAGTCTGGCGTCAACTACACCGAGAAGGCACTCCGGTGGCTCGCTGCACCGTCGCTCGCCTGATGCGCCAAATGGGGCTGCGCGGTGTGATACGTGGTAAGCCGGTGCGTACGACTGTATCTGACCCTAACAAGGCCTGTCCGGCGGATTTGGTCAAGCGGCAGTTTCAGCCAGCTCAGCCGAACGCACTGTGGGTATCAGATTTTACCTACGTTGCCACATGGAAGGGCTTTGTTTATGTCGCCTTCGTCATTGATGCGTTTGCTCGCCGAATCATCGGCTGGCGAGTTTCCAGTACACCTCGAACCGATATGGTGTTGGATGCGCTTGAACAGGCGCTTCATGAGCGCCCTCAGCGACCTAAAGATGATCTTATTCACCACAGCGACCGAGGCGTTCAATACGTCTCAATTCGCTACACGGAACGTTTAGCAGATGCCGGCATTGAGCCCTCTGTCGGAAGCGTGGGCGATTCGTACGACAACGCAATGGCTGAAACCGTGATAGGGCTTTTCAAGACCGAAGTGATTCGCCGACGCGGACCATGGCGGCAACTAGAAGCGGTTGAGTTTGCAACGTTGGAGTGGGTCGACTGGTTCAATCACCGGCGGTTACTGGAGCCGATTGGCCATATCCCACCAGCAGAGCGAGAAGCCATGTATTATGAGCAACAGAGTCAGGCAAATAAGGCTGCTTGACTCAAACTAACGGGTCTCCGAGAAAGCCGGTACGGTTCAATACTGACTCTTTCGAGCATCGCCATAATGAAGTCCTTGGTTGATCGATTGCCTACCCAATCCGGCTTGCAGCCAGAAATGTCGCATCCAGAGTCTTAAAAGTTCGCAGACTTACTCTTTGAAAGTCGAGCACCTCACAGCCGCCACCCTTTCGCGAAAATTGCAGCACCAGCCTTCAACCAGGGGCGCTCTGGTGATCATTACTGACTTCAGATTTCCGCAATCAAACAGCAACCGAATGTCCGCCTCTTGCATTTTCCCTATTTCGCCTCATCACTTTTCTGGTTTTGAATATTCCCAAGAGACGCCAACAGGCCCCGAATAGATCGAAGACCTAATCGCACCTCTCTATCGGCTCTGAGGTTTGCCTTAAGGTTGGGGAGATCACAGGGCTTTGGGAGCTGAACCCCAAGAACTCGGGCTACTTTAAGGGATAGGGTTTCCTGTTACCTGGCAGATCTTTGATAGCTTTTATAAGCCGTGACTCACCGAATCGCTGTAAAAGGTACAGCCACTCTCTTTGCCCTCTTTCATTGGTAATCAGAGCGGAAATTCTTCCTACCAGGGGCGGGCCTGAGGGCCCTCTGGCCGTGAGCGGCTAGCCCACTTCCTTGTCTATTTCTGGAAAGAAACTTAGGGTAGGCTCATTCCAATGTCAATAGTTACCACAGTATTTTGTATTCGTCATATGCTAGCATTCGTATGTAAAATTGTTGCAGTCAACGAGCGCGATCACGGTAGTGTCCTCAAGAGGTTGTGAATCACATCGGTCACTACGCCCCACACTTGGGATTCGCGTCCATCAAGGGGTATTGGCTTGAAATTAGGGTTGCTTGCTTTGAGGTAGGTACGTTGGCCTGCGCGCTCCAGACGCTTGACGGTCATTTCGCCATCGACGCAAATCACCACAATCCGTCCAGGCAGTGCTTCCAGGCTGCGATCCACCACTAATAGGTCCCCAGGGTGGATGCTGTCCCCAATCATTGAATAACCTTCCGCACGCGCAAAATAGGTCGAGGCTGGGCGTTTAACGACGTAGCGGTGCAGATCAAGCTCGGTATCCAGGTGATCATCGGCGGGCGAAGGAAACCCGGCGCGCACGGCGGTTGAATAGAGCGGCAAGGGTAGTGACGAGGCCACGGCGTCTGCGCGGCCCAGCAGTGAAACGTTCAATGACATAATAGGCTCCCTCCTTTACTGTATTTATGAACAGCATCAGTAAAGAGACTTAATGAATCAACCACTCAAATGTCAAAGCCAAAAAATTACAGACCTATATCACTCCTATGAATCCTGCACACGGGATCACTTTGACACCTATAGGAGTGTTGTTTATGTCCCCGCCTTGCCTACGCTGTGCAGCCCCATGCACGCTTAACTTTGAAACCGCCCAACGCATCAGCACAGTGGGCAGCCGCCTAGTGGGCGGAGCCATTGGTGCGTGGCGGGCATCCTATACCCCAACGTCCCCTTTATCGGATGCCTCTTCCCGCTTTCCTTTAGCCAAACTGCCCGCTGCCGTGATGGGGGCTGTTTCCGGCAGTCAGGCAGGCTCGCGAGTCGCAACGGTGTTCTTCACACAGAAACTGCCACCCGGTGAAGGAACGCCCTGGCTGTGCGTATCGTGCGGTCATACCTTCCGGCAATTAACCCGTCCCTTCACCGCACCCCAATAATGCGTTCCCACTAAGCGACATAGCCCTTACATTCCAACCATAAAGCGCTGGCGATTAACGTCAGCGCTTTTTTATTGCTAGGAGTTTCAACATGGCTCATCTCATTGAACAAATGGCTTACGTCGGCGTCACCCCTTGGCACGGCCTGGGGCAACAGCTATCCCGTCAACAACCGCTAGAGGTTTGGCAGCAACAGGCCGGTATGAACTGGCATATTGAAGAAGCACCGGTGCGCTTTATTGCCGAAGGAGCCAGCCACCTTGGCAGCATCCACTCGTACCCTGAGCAGAAGGTGCTCTACCGCTCAGATACCAAGGCCCCACTATCGGTGGTGTCGCAGCGTTATAAGGTGGTACAGCCCGAAGAGATACTGGAGTTCTATCGCGACCTGACGGAGTACGCGGGGTATGAGCTGGAAACTGCGGGTGTGCTGAAAGGCGGGCGTAAGTTTTGGGCCTTGGCCCGTAGCGGCTTAAGCACGTCGATAAAAGGCCAGGATGAAGTCAACGACTATCTGCTGTTGGCCACCTCCTGCGATGGCACCTTGGCGACCATGGCCACACCAACCACGGTGCGGGTGGTGTGCAACAACACGCTGCAGATTGCGGTGGATGGCACGTCGCAGGCGGTTAAGGTGCCCCACCGGTCAGAGTTCGATCCCCGTGCAGTAAAAAGCCAGCTGGGTATTTCCGTCTCCCAGTGGAACGACTTCATGTACCGCATGAAGGCCTTGGCGGAACGCAAAATCGATCGCCGCGAGGCGCAGCAGTATTTTCAGTCGGTGCTCTGCGGTATCGATAAGCCGATAGACGACCCTTCCAAGCTGCCCAATTACCGAGCACTCAACAAGGTACAGAAGCTCTACCACGGCGAAGGCCGTGGTTCGCACCTCGACACCGCTAAAGACACCGCCTGGGGTCTGCTAAATGCTGTTACCGAGTACGTGGATCATGACAAGCGTGCGCGCAGCAACGATACCCGATTGGATTCGGCGTGGTTTGGCCAAGGGGCTCAGTTGAAACAGGAGGCATTACAAACGGCTCTTGCCCTGGTGAGCTGAAATGCTGTTTCTGATTTTTTTACTGCTAATTTTCTTAGTTTTTGTCTTACCCCTCATTGGATAGCGCGATAAGCCCAGCCCTTAACAGGCTGGGCTTTTTGCTTTTTACACGGAGCACACCATGGCCTCTCTTAGCCACGATTTAGATATCGCTTTAACCCAACTGACGGAACGACTGCTTACCCAGGAACAAACCTATGCCCAGACCTACGTGATGGCAAAGGGACAGCTGTATCGCACCGAGCTGCGCCTATGTCCGGTTCCCCCGCATGAACTTCCCGCCGATCTTTAACCCCCTATTGAAGGAGCCTTGTCATGGCAACCAAAACTAATGTAGTAAATCACGAGCCATCTGCATCCTCTTCACTACAGGCTGTTCCTGCAAAACCTACTCCCCACCTAACTGAGAGCACGGCCATTATTCAGGTGATTGAACGTGCTGCGCTCAACCCGGACGTCGATATCGACAAAATGGAGCGCTTGCTACAGATGCAGGAACGGGTGATGGATCGCCAGTCCATGATGGCTTATAGCGCGGCCATGGCAGCGATGCAGACCGAACTCCCTAGCATTGAGGAGCGCGGGCAGGCTAACAACGGCTGTTACGCCACCTTGGAGGATATCGTCGATACCGTGCGTCCCATTATGCAGAAACACGGTTTTGCGGTGAGCTTTCGTATTCAGACGCAGGAGCGCGGTATTGAGGTAACCGGTGTGCTGATGCATAAGGATGGCCACCGTGAAGAGACCAGCATGTTGCTGCCTGCCGATATGAGCGGTAACAAGAACGCAGTGCAGGCGTTTGGCTCCTCCATCAGCTACGGCAAGCGCTATGTACTTTCCGCACTGCTCAACATCACCACACGCGGCCAGGATGATAATGGAAACACCAGTACCAAGGTAGGTATCAAGACAGTCACCGCCTTCCAGGCAGGCCAAATCCAACGTCTGATCAGCCAGTGTCCCGCGACGACCCAGGAGTGGTTCAGCGGCAAGTACGGCTCAGCTGTGCAAGTACCACAGTCCGAATTCGACAAGCTCCGGGCATCCCTCTCCAAGCGAGCCGTTAAGTAAACGGCGTACCAACCCTATCTGAGTAAAGGAGGCATTCATGCAGATACTCAATATGCCCCAAGGCTCCCCTGAGTGGCTGGCGGCGCGCTTAGGTCGCGTCACCATGTCGGAGCTAAAGTCACTACTGGTTAAGGGCAAAGGCCCTGGTGGGTTGGGCACCGGGGCCATTACCTACATGCACCAGTTAATAGGCGAGCGCATAACCGGCGAACTGGCTGAGCCGTTTCAAGGTAACGCGCATACTCGACGAGGCCATGAGTTGGAAGGCTTGGCACGTGCGCTTTATTGCGATGCCACAGGCGAACCCCAGCCCCAGGAAGTGGGCTTGATCCTTAACCATGGCGTGGGCTACTCGCCCGACAGCCTAGTAGACGCTAACGGTCTGTTAGAAATCAAAACAAAGCTACCTAAGTTCCAGATTGAGGTACTGTTCAGCGGCGAAATACCTGATGAGCACGTGCCCCAATGCCAGGGCGGGCTATGGGTCAGCGAACGGGAATGGATCGACTTTGTGAGCTATTGGCCAGGTATGCCGCTGTTTATCAAACGTGCCTACCGTGACGACATTATGATCCGCACCATTGCCGAGCGGGTAGAACGATTCCATGAGGAGATGGAACGTCGCATAAACCAAGTGATGGCTGCGTGACGCGACGATTCCATAGATACACCAACCGATCATTAACGACATAGACGCCGGGGCCACCACCCCGGCGTTTTTTATTTTTTGGAGACAACCATGACACACGCCAAACTCAAAGCTGGGGAAGTGGCTGGTACCTATCACGTTACCTCGCCAGTGACTGAAAACGATATCATCACCATGGCCAAGCGCTTCGCAAGACGCAAACTCGCTAAAGGCCGCAAGATCACGCAGCCTTCCCAGGCGTTTGAGCACCTGCAGTTACTGCTTCAAGATTACGAGCACGACGTGTTTAGTGTGCTGTTCCTCGATAGTCAGCATCGCGTTATCCGTTTTGAAGAGCTATTCCGTGGAACCATCGACGCGGCCAGCGTCTACCCACGTGAAGTACTAAAAGCCGCCCTTACCTACGACGCTGCGGCCGTTATCCTCGTGCACAACCACCCAAGCGGAGATCCCGAACCCAGTGAGGCCGATAGGCGTATTACTGATCGCCTAAAGGAAGCCTTGGGACTGATGGATATACGTGTGATTGATCACATGGTCGTGGGAAGTGATGGGTGTAAGTCGTTTTCGGAAATGGGGTATTTATAGGCAACTGTTGGGATAAAATGGAACTGCCCAACGAGGCAGCTCTCGTAATCAGGCAAGCTTTATTTTTTGGTTAAGAGGGCAAACAGCCAAGAGCAGACTATCAGGTAGTACCAATATAACTTCCGGCTCAGCGGCTGACAAAATGGCACTGATTTTGCTAGAGCAAAAGCTGTGACGCTTTTGGCAGTTCGACAGCAGCCGATTTGATATCAATTAGTATATAGCGTCTCGGCCCTTTTCGGTGAGGAAAGCCTTATCATCTTTTTCTTCAAAATAGCCTTCTGAGATGAGTGTGTTGAGTGCTGGCTGCAACGCCTCTCGCTGTTTCGGATTAAAGCTCAAGGTTCTGTGCAACAAAACCCTTATTGGCAGAACATGCCCTGTATCTAGCCTCAAATCAGCAGCGAGAGAAAGAATATAGCTCTTCATTTCGTCTTCAGGAGATAAATCAGCTTCCCTTATATTTTGTTTCATGTCAGATATTTTCATTATTTCTCCTTACGGTATTTTAGTTGAGCATATAACGCTAAGGTTATGGGCGGCTTTGGAGCAGGGCCAAAGACGGCGCGTAGCGATCAGGCTGACCGCCAAATTATGGTTCAGACTGCTGTATAGTTCATGTAACGCATCACAAAAGAAACCAATAGGCTTAAAAATCCCAATCCTGCTAACGGCCCCTTTTCTGTGCTCGTTAAGACCATTGTTATCCCCCTAAATACTCCTCCTAATCCCAGAGGAACCAGCAACGGAAATACTATGTTCATTAGCGTTATTAAACCTCCAGCGACAAGCATCAAATACACTAACCCGGTGACAAGGATAGCCTCAGCGCGCCACTCACCGTTAATCGAGGAGCCAAATCTGAGCACGAAGTAAGCAAGTCCGAAAGCGATAAATGAGGCAATGATTTTTGGAAGGCTCACTTTCAAAAAAACTAGTGCCCCCGATAGGTCTTCATCGACTCTTCCTTGAACACCAGAAACATACTCGCTTAGTACACCATTCATGTGCTCGCGCCACGACTTTGGTGTGAAATAATCCCACCCCATCATTACTCCCGCAGCTATTTGAAAATACAGAATTGTCAGCTCTTCAAACGGCACTTAAGCTCTCCTTCAAATATAACGCTACACATAAAGCCTATCGAAATGCGCGTAACGATTCTTTTCTTATATATATGATTGTTAAGTTTAATTTACTATGCCCTTGAATTGCCCTTCAAGACGCCAAACTGTTGATTCGTGATCTTCGAATTTACCACCAACTTCTAATCCGGTCTTACTAATAGCTACCTTTAAGCCAGCATTGATGCCAAAATCATCTTCGTAGGATACAGACAGGGAAAAATCCTGGAGACCATAATTTATTCGGCCTTTGGCGATAGACTGCCAAGTTGGTTCATGTTCATACCAAACCAAATCGTCAGGGATCGATGGTGTTACAGTTCCTGATAGCCTAGCTTCAAAAAGTAGTCTTGAGCCAGAATTTGATGATGACGAAGCTTCAGCACTTACATTACTTTCAGCTTCCCCTAGTGGGACTGAAATACGGCTAGGGAAGCTCTGAAAAAGTCACTGCCATCAGTGATAATACGGCTATCGTCAACTGCATAGGATTCAGTGCTGCCATGGATCAAATCACCTTCTCCGAAGCCGAGTACCAGAACAAGAAGAGAAAGACTC